>NZ_JBANBK010000013.1:0-138625 GCF_053572325.1 Bradyrhizobium sp. UFLA05-112
ACCTATGAATCATTGAAAAATTGATTCGGGAATCCTATAAAGCACGGCAAAATCAACGATCTGCCAAAGTAGTGCTAGTCTCATCGCGCTTTAGTCGAGCGGCGCGCCAGTGCGATCATCGGTGTGGAGCGATTGCGTCTGGAAGCGCACGAACAACGCGACGATCTCCTGCCCATTGTCGAACGAGATGAATAGCGCGCCATCGCCATGGGTGCGGTTGTCGCTCGCGAACTGTCCGCGATTGCCCTGCATCATGTGGATGTCGTGAATCCCGCGCTCGGGCCGGAAGTGGAAATACTGGTCGGTCTGGCCGTGGTCCTCAAAATATTCGCCGAACGCGACCACCATGGCGTTAGGGTCTGCCTTCGCCCGCTTGATGTTGGCGTTGAGCAGGTTCTTCAGCGATACGCCGCGGCCCGTCGCCGGGATCGGCTGCATCGCATCGACCGGGAAGAGCTTGTCGCGGAGATAGTCAAGCCCACCGGAGCCTGACGGACCGGTCTCGAGCCGCCGAAAGCCGCGATTGCCCTGCAGATATGGCTTCAGATCCAGAGTTCCCGACCTTGCGAAGTCGGGGTCGAAAAAGGCCAGCACCTCACTGTCGTCGACGGACTGGACGTTGACGGCGATCCGGTAGTCTCCGGCGCCACCAACGTGAATCTCGTAGTGCGGCGATGAGCCGTCCGAGCTTTGCAGGCCATCGACGACGGTTCCCGCCAGGACACCATAGTGACGAATTGCACCCGGGGGTTTTCTGCGATGGGTCATGACGGCGATCCTCCTGCGAACATCAAAATCGCGCATGTCGCGCGATGCTCCCTCAACCGGATTGACAGGGACAGTAGACACCGCTTCACGACGCCCTGGCGTGATCTAAACCACAGATTGAACGGCATTTTGACGGCTCGCGGCAGGCCCCGCATCGCGAACGTCTACCGGAGGGCCAACAAGTTGCGGTCTTTGCCCGCGCCGCGCGACTGACGGACGGCGGCAGCTGGGGAGTTGACCATCGCCACAATCAGGACCATATCCGCCACCGGGCGCAAGCCGCGCGGGCTTCGGCGGGTTTCACCAGATGATAGCGCAGACGGACATCCAGCGCGATCCGCTCATCGAGCGGGTGGTATCCACGCTTGGCGACGTCGCGGGCGTCGAGGCCATCGTGCTCGGCGGGTCGCGGGCGCGCGGGACGTCGCATGAAAACTCCGACTACGACATCGGCCTGTATTTCTCCGAGAACCGCAAACTCGACACCGATTGCCTGCAACAGGCGGCGCAGCAACTCGCCGACGATCCCGAGGCGACGACGGTCACCTCGGTCGGCGAATGGGGGCCGTGGATCGTCGGCGGTGCATGGCTGACGATCGAGGGGCAGAAGGTCGATCTGCTCTACCGGAACATCGATGCGGTCCGCCGGACGATGGAGGCCTGCCGGGCGGGACAGATCAGCATGGACTATCAGCCCGGACATCCGCACGGGTTCTGCTCGGCGATCTGGATGGGCGAGATCGCCTGCTGTCAGCCGCTGCGCGACGAACGCGCGGTGATCGCGGAGCTGAAGTCGATCGCACTGCCCTATCCAAAGCCGCTGCGTGAGGCGCTGATCCGGCGCTTCCGGTGGGAAATCCTGTTCAGCATCGAGAATGCCGAACTCGCCGCGCTGCACGAAGACCAGACCCACGTCGCGGGCTGCGTCTACCGCGCGCTGACCTGCGTCGCGCAGGTCCTGTTTGCGCTGAACGGAGAATATCTCATCAACGAGAAGGCGGCTCTCCAGCAGGCCGCGGAGTTTCCGCTGACCATTCCGAATCTGATGGAGGAAACGTCGGGGATCTGGCGCCGCATCGGAAATCATGCGTTCGAGAGCGCGCTGGCGCACCTGCGCACGATCGAGCGCATCTTGACCGCGCTGGCATCCCGTTGACTGTTCAGTCCTCGGACGCGCCCGTTCCGAACGTCAGTTGATTGCCGTCGAGATCCACGACGTCGAAATCGCGCATCCCGTAATCGTAGTTCGCGGGCGGCTTGACGATGGTGGCGCCGCGCGCCGCCAGCTCGGCATGAACCTGGTCCACGTCCCTGACGAACACGCAGATGGCGCCGTTGCCGGGAAGGCGCTTGGTGCGGGCCGACGCGATCAGATGCAGGGCGACCTCGTCGCGGCAGAGACAGACATAGGACGTCGGCTCGCCATATTCGAACGTAACGTCGAAGCCGAATGCGTCGCGATAGTGCACGAGGCTCTTTGCGATGTCGCTGACGACGAATACGGTCGCGGCCCCGACCATCATCGGACGTTCGTCGGCCATCCCTTACCTGCCCCAGCGATCCTGCCAGATCTTTTCCCCGATCAGGCAGCTCACGCGCGGCTCCTTCTCGGCAACGTGCACGACGTTGCGCTCAGGCGTGCGGCCGGCGACCTCCATCAGAAGCTTGGTGCGGATCGCCTCCTTGAACTTGTCGCGGTCCTTGATCGCGATCACGAAGGAGCCGGGACCGCCAACCACGCAGTCCTCGTAGTAATAGTCGAGATTGTCGATATCCATGGTCGAATAAGACGGCTCCTTGACCATGATCGGCAGCCCGTTGATGACGATACCCTTCTCCAGCGCGGCATCGCGCGAGACCGTGACCGGCCCGCCATTGTTGTTGGGACCATCGCCGGAGATGTCGATGACGCGGCGCAGGCCGCGATATGGATCCTCATCGAACAGCGGCATCGCGAAATTGATCGCGCCGGAGATCGAGGTGCGCGAGGCGCGCCGGATCGGCGTCTTCAGGATTTCGGCGGCGACCGCATCCGCCGTCTCGGGCCCGTCGATCAATCGCCAGGGAATGATGATCTTCTGGTCGCTGGAAGCGGCCCATTCGAAATAGGTCACCGCGATCCGGCCGTTGGGCCCCGCCTTGAGCGCCTGGAGGAATTCCTTGGATTGGATCGCCTGCGCATAGCCCTCGCGCTGAATCGCAAGCTCGTCCATATCCATCGAGTAGGAGACGTCGACGGCGAGGATCAGTTCGACATCGACGCTCTGCGCGTCCTTGTCTGCTGCTTGCTGCTGATACCTGGTTCCTGGCGCAGCGACGCTCGCAGCGTCACCTCCGGCAAGCATGCCGGCCACCAGCACAGCCCCGATCGAGAACAGCAAGCGCATCGCGCCCTCCCGTCGTATGACGCGATGGTGACATGCAAATGCATTTAAGCAAAGCGCGAAGATCGCCCCTGCTTCACATTCGAGTTAGGCGCGTGAGCTGTAACGCAAAGCTGCCGCAGCGCTGCCACGCTCACGCCGCTTCGGGCAAGCGGCAACCATCACTGTCATTCCGGGGCGGCTCGGAGAGCCGAACCCGGTATCTCGACATTCCGCGTTCTCGCTTCGCGAGCCTCGGAATGACAAGCAACTTCCCCCACCCTATTGTGCGGCGCGATTTCCATGCTAGGCTTGTCACACAGATGGGGATGGAGTCCCCCGATAACCGCCCGACGATGTCAGATTGTATGGGCTGATGACTCCTGCTTGAGGTGAGGCAATTGGAAAGCCTCGCCTTCGGCGGGAGCATGGATAACCCGCCGGTGGCGGGTTTTTTTATTGCCTGAATGCGAAGGGCAAGACGTGACGACGGCGACGCCAAATTCAGCCCTAACCGCGGTCCCCAGGGGAGTCTGGGTGCTCGGCTTCGTTTCGCTGCTGATGGACGTCTCCTCCGAGATGATCCACGCGCTGCTACCGGTCTATCTGGTCACCGTGCTCGGCACCTCCACCATGACGGTCGGCATCATCGAGGGCATCGCGGAGGCGACCGCCTCGATCACGAAGATCTTCTCCGGCGCTCTGTCGGACTGGCTCGGCCGGCGCAAGCTGCTCGCAGCGCTCGGCTATGGGCTCGCCGCGTGCACCAAGCCGCTGTTTCCGCTCGCGCCCAGCGCTGGATGGCTGGTTGCGGCGCGCTTCATCGACCGCGTCGGCAAGGGCATCCGCGGCGCGCCGCGCGATGCGCTGATCGCCGACATTGCACCAGTGCAGTTGCGCGGCGCGAGCTTCGGCCTGCGCCAGTCGCTCGATACGATCGGGGCCTTCGTCGGCCCGCTCGCGGCGATCGGACTGATGTGGTGGACGGCGGATAATTTTACAGCCGTGTTCTGGGTCGCGGTGCTGCCGGCGTTCCTCTCCTTTGCCCTGATAACGTTCGCCGTCAGCGAGCCCGAGCCCGACGGGGCCCGCGCGCCGGCGCCAAACCCGCTCAACACCGCGGCGATGCGGCAGCTCGGCTCGGCCTATTGGCGCGTCGTGGCGGTCGGCATCGCCTTCACACTGGCGCGCTTCAGCGAGGCCTTTCTGATCCTGCGGGCGCAGAATATCGGGCTCAACGCGATGTGGGTGCCGGCGGTGCTGGTGCTGATGAACATCGTCTATGCGCTCTCGGCCTATCCGGCCGGCGCCTTGTCCGACCGCATCAACCGCACCGGGCTGCTGGCGCTCGGGCTCGCTTTCCTCGCCGCCGCCGATCTCGCGCTTGCGCTGCTGCCGAGCCTTGCAGGCCTCGCGCTCGGCGTCGTGCTTTGGGGCCTGCATATGGGACTGACGCAGGGGTTGTTCGCGGCGCTCGTCGCCGATACCGCGCCGCCAAGCTTACGCGGCACCGCGTTCGGCTACTTCAATCTGTTCACGGGGCTCGCGACGCTCGCGGCCAGCATACTCGCGGGCGCGCTATGGGACGCCTATGGGCCGGCGGGCACCTTCCTGGCCGGGCTCGGCTTTGCGCTGATCTCGCTTGCGGGACTGCTTGCGATCGGCAAGAGCTTCGCGAGACCGGCGGGACATTGAGGGAAAAACTGGGGGATCATTCGACGTGTTGAGCGGTGTTCTGGCAATCATGATCGGCAGCGTGCTCGGCGGCTGCGCGCGCTATTTCCTCTCCGGCGTAATCGCGCGGCGCTTCGGCGAGACGTTTCCCTGGGGGACCATGACCATCAACGTCACCGGTGCTTTCCTGATCGGCATTTTCGGCGCGCTGGCAACGCATCCGGGCTCGATCTTCGCCGCGCCGACGCCATGGCTGTTCGCGGTGACCGGCTTCCTCGGCTGCTACACCACCGTGTCTTCGTTCAGCCTCCAGACCCTGACGCTCGCGCGCAACGGCGAGCAGCTTCACGCACTCGGCAACATCGTGTTCTCGGTCGGCCTGTGCCTCACCGCGGTGACCTGCGGCTTCCTGCTTGCTGACAGGCTCGGAGGCTAGAGCCGATGACCACCCTCACCTCCAAGGACCGCTGGCGCACCGCGCTGCTTTATGCCTGGGTCGCCGCCGGCAGCATCGTCGGCGGGATGACGCGCTGGCTCGTCGGGCTCTTGCTCGACACCGGGCCCGGCTTTCCGTTCGCGACTCTGTTCATCAACGCCACGGGGTCCCTCATCATCGGCTTCTATGCGACGCTCACCAGCCCCGACGGCCGCGTGCTGGCGCGGCCCGAGCACCGGCAGTTCGTCATGACCGGCTTTTGCGGCGGCTACACCACCTTTTCGACCTTTAGCCTGGAGACCTTCCGCCTGTTCCATGGCGGCATGAAATACACCGCACTGGCCTATATCGCCGCCTCCCTCATCTGCTGGCTGGTGTCGGTATGGCTCGGTCATATGATGGCGAGCCGCTATAACCGCTTGAAAAGGAGCTGATCATGCAAATTCCGCGACAAGCAGTCCTGCTCCGCATCTTCATCGGCGAGAACGACCATTTCGACGGCAAGCCGCTGTATGAAGCGATCGTGATCAGCGCGCGCGAGCGTCACCTTGCCGGCGCCACCGTGCTGCGCGGGCCGATGGGCTATGGCAAGTCGAGCCGGCTGCACACCTCGAAAATCCTGCGGCTGTCGGAAGACCTGCCGCTGGTGATCGAGATCGTCGACAGTGAGGACAATATCAACGCATTCCTGCCCATCCTGGATGGCATGATGTCGAGCGGGCTGATCACCTTGGAGAAGGTACAGGTCCTGCAATATGGTGAGAAGGCCGCGCCTTGAGCACCGCGGCTGGAACCCCAGGCGTGTTTCGGAGGCGGAATGAACGATACCGTCACCAAGACTAAACCCAAGACGAAGACCAAAGTCGAGCGGCCGCGACTGCACAAGGTGATCCTGCTCAACGACGACTTCACGCCGCGCGATTTCGTCACCCTGGTGCTGAAGGCCGAATTCCGCATGACCGCGGATCAGGCCTACAAGGTCATGATCACCGCGCACAAGCTGGGCGCCTGCGTCGTCGCCGTCTTCACCAGGGACGTCGCCGAGACCAAGGCGACGCGCGCCACCGATGCCGGCCGCGCCAAGGGCTATCCGCTATTGTTCACGACCGAGCCTGAGGAATAGAGCGCGCCAGTCTGCCGCACGCATTTGCGTCAATTTTACCGATCGGCGCTACGACAGGTTTAATCTCCTGTGTCACGACCGTGCGATGACAATCGCACTGCGCAAGCAACTCGAGCTCCGGCCCGGCGCCACGAGACCTCGTTCGGCCCCTTCAAGCTTCTGCATGCCCTGCCCTGGCTGATCCTGAAGGCCGCCATGCACTCTCTTTCGGGCAGGAGCTGGTTCGCAGCGCGATCTGGAATTTCTGGCAGACGTCGCTCGCGAGCCAGTTCATCAAGAACCTGATCTATTTCGTGTTCATCTTCAGCTTCGCCATGCTGCGGCTATGCATCACCCTGGCGATCCCAACGCTCGGCTTGAAGCAGTCGTATATGCATAGGGATCGCAGTTAGTTGCAGCGCGCAGTTGAAGCTGCGCAATAATCTGAAGCGTACCGATTGGCGCTCGGACCCGGGCCTGACGGCCCAGAGACAGAAAGACGCCACGATAACGATCTGGGAGCCCCGCTCTGTCGCGGACGGACGGAGGACGGCAACACCATTGCCTCCCACTTAAATATGTAGCGCGCAAGGGGCTTGCTTCAAGACCCCGACCATCCCGTAGAACCGCCGGCCCAAGGCCAGAAACCTACGGGAGCACGGAATGACTGAATTGCTGTCGACCAGGCATGCGGTGGTGATCGTCGGAGCAGGTCCGACGGGTTTGATGCTGGCGGGCGAGCTGGCGCTGGCGGGGGTCGACGTCGCCATCGTCGAGCAGCGCGTCAGCCAGGACCTCATTGGCTCGCGCGCGGGCGGACTGCATGCCCGCACCATCGAGGTGCTCGACCAGCGTGGACTGGCCGACCGGTTCCTTGCACAGGGCCAGCTGGCGCAAGTTGCAGGCTTCGCCTGGATCCGCCTTGATATCAGCGACTTTCCCACTCGGCATCCCTATGGCCTCGCGCTGTGGCAGAACCAGATCGAGCGCATCCTCGCCGACTGGGTCGATGAATTGGAGGTGCCGATCTATCGGGGACGCAAGGTGACAGACATCGCGCAAGACGAGACCGGCGTCGACATCGCACTCGCCAACCGCCATTCGCTACGGGCGGACTATCTCGTCGGGTGCGACGGCGGACGCAGCGCGATCCGGAAGGGTGCCGGCATCGACTTCCCCGGCTGGGATCCGACGATCAGTTGCCTGCTCGCCGAGATCGAGACGGCCAAAGAGCCGCAGTGGGGCCTTCGCCGCGATGACGGGGGCATCCATTCCTTCTCTCGCCTGGAGAACGGTCCGGTGCGCGTCATGGTGACCGAACGGCACGTCGGACAAACTGCTGAGCCCACACTGAGTGATCTCAGCAAGGCGCTCATCGCCGTCTATGGCACCGATTACGGAATCCACAGCCCTACCTCGATCTCCAGATTCACGGACATGACGCGGCAGGCGGCGTCCTATCGGAGCGGACGGATCCTGCTGGCCGGCGACGCCGCACATGTGCATCCGCCGGTGGGTGGACAGGGCCTCCAGATCGGCGTTCAGGACGCGGTGAATCTGGGATGGAAGCTTGCCCAGGTGGTGAACGGCACCTCGCCGGAAGCTCTCCTCGATACCTACCATTCCGAACGCCACCCGGTCGCCGCACGTGTCCTGCGCAACACGATGGCGCAGTCCGCGCTGCTTCGCCACGACGACCGCGTCGAGGCGTTGCGCGAGGCCGTGTCCGAACTCTTGGGCATGGATGAGCCGCGCAAGCGGATCGCCGCGATGATGTCGGGTCTCGACATTCGCTACGATCTTGGCGCGGGACATCCACTGCTCGGACGCCGCATGCCCGATCTCGATCTCGTCACAGCGAACGGCCCGCTGCGGGTCTTCAGTCTTCTGCACGATGCACGACCGGTCCTGCTCAACTTTGGTGAGCCCATCGGCCTCGACATCGCGCCGTGGCAGGATCGGATTAGGGCGATCGATGCAAGATGCGCCGCGACCTGGGAGCTTCCGGTGATCGGCGCAGTAGCGGCGCCCGACGCCGTGCTGGTTCGGCCCGACGGCTATGTCGCGTGGGTGGGCGACCGGACGCGGTCGGGGCTCGCCGACGCGCTCACCATATGGTTTGGACCGCCCGTTGCGGCGTAGCGTAGAATCTCCGTGTCCCAAAGCGCGATGACCAGGCCATCAGGCTCCTTCCGACCTTGCCCCCGCGGTTCACGCGGTCCGTTAGGCGCCAGCCGAGGTGTCGGGCAGATCGACGCGCTCGCCGCCCGGCTTGCTGACATAGAGATGGCTCGCCAACACGGATTGCATGGTCTCGAACATCGCATAGAGATCGTCGCAATAGACCGAAGGATTGTCATAGCCGTTCTTTTTGGAGAAACGATGCGGAAGATAGCCTCCCCCGCAGGCGTTCATGAACTTGCACTGACGACATTTCGCGCAAAGATTGATTGAAGCATCGCGCGCGGCTTTCCAGCGGGGCTCGTTCCTGACCTCGTCGATCGCATGATCGAAGATGTTGAAGTTCGTGTTCGTAAAGCCGTCGCCTGCGATCCGCAGCACATCGTGGGCCTCCACGGAGCCATCGGTCATGACGGTGCAAAGCTCGACGGGTTTGTGGCCTACGCCCTCGGTCGGCGAATTGTTGCCAAGCAGGGCCGTGATCATGTCGGAAATGATACGGATATTGGTCGTCGGCCTCGCGCGATTCGCTTCCAGCCACAGGTCGAACAGACCCTTGTAGAATGCGGCAATGGATGGCGGCTCCTCATCCACCGTCGCATCGGGGATCATGATGTCGTAATTGGAGATTCCACACGCGGCGAAAAAATCGGCGTATTGCTGCGGAGCGTAGGCGGGATTGCAGACTGCCAGGGCAATGACGCCAATGTCGCGCGATACCAGCATGCGCGCGGCACGTTCCACGGCGGCATGGGTGCCCGTACCCTGAAACGTCTTGCGGTGAATGTCGTGAATATGTGCTGGCCCGTCCATGCTGATCGCAACCGAAATGTTGTGGGCCTCGAAGCAGGCCAGCCATTGGTCGTCGATCAGCACGCCGTTGGTCGTGACCGCGATGGGTACGTCGCAGCCGGTCCGCGACGAAATAGCCTCGCAGGCCTCGGCAAAACGGTGGAAGTTCTCCACGCCCCACAGCAATGGCTCGCCACCGTGCAGAATGATGGGAAAATCGAAGAGCGGGTATCGGACGACGTGCTCCTCGATGCGCTGCAGCAACCGATGCTGCACGTCGGGGCTCATCAGCTTCGGCTTGCTATAAACGGACGCGTCCCGGAACCAGTAGCAGTAGGAGCAGTCGATGTTACATCTCGTTGCGACCTTGACCAGCAACTGCGTGATCGGCTGATCCTCGAAGACCGCACAATCTGAACTGTCAGCCGACATGCCGATACCGCAACGGGCTGGAAGAAATTTGTCTAGTATCCCCTTACAAATCCCCCGCGGCGGAACGCGCCCACGCCGGGAGCGTATCCTCCTCTGCGAAAGGCGCCAGCATTTGGCCCTTTGGCAAAAGCCCCTCGTCTGAAAGCGGCCTGGGTCGCTACGGGTTCGCCGGAGACAACGCCCTGCTCCGCACCCTGCCCACGCAGATCGTTCAGCAATGCGTCGATACCCTGATGGTCGCTCTGAATGGTTGCCCCTGGCCCGTGCAACTGTATGAGGCTCGCCAAGACCTTCAGCGTCGTAATCGACATGGTGATGCTCCTGTTTTCGCGACGCAATGCAGGATCGAACGAAATGCCGGGTGTCGAACCGGCCGAGCAATGACAAATAGTATACCCTTTCTATTGTAGCGGCAATGTGTCGGGCCCGGTCCGCTCGACACGCCCTATGCCATCACCACCGGCGCTTCCTCAGCAAGCCCATACACCCGCTGCGCCTTGGAGAACCCCGCGATCGGAAATTCGCCGAGCTCGTTCCACACGGCGCCGCAAGCGCCGACGAAATTCTCGGAGGCCACCACCGTCCGCCCCATGCGACCGGCGAGCTTCTCCAGTCTCGCCGCGAGATTCACGGCGGGGCCGATGCAGGTGAAGTCGAGACGGTTGCCGCCGCCGATATTGCCGTAGAGGATGTTGCCGACATGCAGCGCGACACCGAAGCGGAAGCGCTCGACCGTCTCGCCGACTGGAAATGCCAGCGCATCGACGCTGCAGCGTGATTCGCGCGCGGCCTCCAGCACACGCGCGCAGACGTGGTTCGCATCCCCGATATATTCGTCGATCGGAAACACCGCGAGCAGCCCGTCGCCCATGAACTTCAGCACCTCGCCGCCATGAGCGCGGATCGAGGTGACCTGGCAGTCGAAATAATGGTTGAGGATCTCGACCACGGTCTCGGCCGGCAGCCGGTCCGACAGCGCGGTGAAGCCGCGCAGGTCCGACAGCCAGATCACAGCCTGCATGGTGTCAGTATGGCCGCGGCGGATCTGGCCGCCCATGATGCGCTCGCCGGCGCGATTGCCGACATAGGTGTCGAGCAACGTCGTGGCCGTGCGTCGCAGCGTGATGATCTCGGTGATGCGGGTCAGAGGTTTCGTCAACGCGCGCAGGGCCGCGACCTGCGCATCGCTGAAGCCGCCGGGTTCTCTGGTGGTCAAGGTCATCGCGTGGACGGTACCGTCGAGGAAGCGCAGCGGCATCGCGACGTAATCCGTGGCGCCCTCCTGCTTGAGATCCCCCAGAAACGGAAAGCGCTCGACGTCGCCGGGGTTGTCGGGATTGCCACGCACCTCGAGGCCCTGGTTGAAGACGAGGCTGAGCGGGCTCTTCTTGAACTCCGGCGTCTCCTGGATCTCGAAATCCACCGTGCCGACCTCGACCTCGGGCGCGCCCTGCCGCCAGATGAAATTGCGGCCGAAGATTTCGGGGTGCAACGTGCGGATGAAGACGCCGACCCGCCACAGCGGCAGGCCGGCTGCGACCATGCGCTCGCAAGCCTGGGCCATCATCTGGCTCGGCATCGGCGCCGAGCGCGCGCCGTCGATCAGCCACTCGGTGATGGCGTTGATTTCGGATGCATCCATGGCGCCACAATTTGCGGACGAACCTTGCACCCCGTCAAGCCGCGCGGGCGGCTAGCGCTGCGTGTTAGCGTCCGACCTGCCCGCGATCACGCAAGAAGTGGTCGGCGAGCACGCAGGCCATCATGGCCTCGCCGACGGGAACCGCGCGGATGCCGACGCAGGGATCGTGGCGGCCCTTCGTGAAGATCTCGGTGTCGGCGCCCTTGCGATCGACGGTCAGGCGCGGCTGCAGGATCGACGAGGTCGGCTTCACCGCAAAACGCACCACCACCGGCTGTCCGGTGGAAATGCCGCCCAGCACGCCGCCGGCGTGGTTGGACAGAAATCGCGTGCCGTCATTGCCGGTGCGCATCTCATCGGCGTTCTCCTCCCCGGTGAGCTCGGCGGCGCCGAAGCCTGCACCGATCTCGACGCCCTTCACCGCGTTGATGGTCATCATCGCGGCTGCGAGATCGGAATCGAGCTTGGCGTAGATCGGCGCGCCCAATCCTGCCGGCACGCCCTCGGCGACCACCTCGATGACGGCTCCGATCGAGGAGCCGCTCTTGCGGATGCCGTCGAGATAGCTCTCGAAGAATGCCGCCTTGTCCTTGTCCGGACAGAAGAACGGATTCTTGGCGACCTCGTCCCAATCCCATTTGGCGCGATCGATCTTGTGCGGACCGATCTGCACCAGCGCGCCGCGCACGGTCACGTCTGACAGCACCTTGCGCGCGATGGCGCCGGCGGCGACACGCATCGCCGTCTCGCGCGCCGAAGAGCGCCCGCCGCCGCGATAGTCGCGCAGGCCGTATTTGGCCTCGTAGGTGAAGTCGGCGTGGCCGGGGCGAAACTTGTCCTTGATCTCGGAATAGTCCTTCGAGCGCTGGTCGGTGTTCTCGATCAGAAGCCCGATCGGCGTGCCCGTGGTCACCTGCTCGCCGGTCTCCGGATGCGCCATCACGCCGGAGAGGATTTTCACCTGGTCCGGCTCCTGGCGCTGGGTCGTGAAGCGCGACTGGCCGGGCCGGCGGCGATCGAGGTCGCGCTGGATGTCGGCCTCATTGAGCGGGATGAGCGGCGGACAGCCGTCGACCACGCAGCCGATCGCCACCCCGTGGCTCTCGCCGAAGGTCGTGACACGGAACATATGGCCGAAGGTGTTGAAGGACATCGCAGCTCGCCGGATCGGTTCCGGCGTGTGGTAACGCGCCCTCGAAGACGGGTCAAATGGCGCGCCTCGTAACCGCGGCGCGGGACGGTCACAACCGCCCCCTGGCTACTTTGCATGGGGTTGTTTTGCGACTTTTTGTCCGGAACCCGAAATGCACTTTCGGGGGTGGTATCGCCCGTTACCCATGCTTCTCCAGCCGGCCGTTGCGGAACACGTAAACCACGCCCTGCTCAATATAGAGCTCGGCGGCGCTCGCGGGCGTCTCCAGCCCAAGGGTCACCATCAGGGCACGCGCGGTGCCGCCATGGGCGACCGCGACCGTGTCGGTCCGGAGCTGGTCGTACCATTCGCCCATGCGGGCCTGGACGTCGGCATAGGTCTCGCCATCCGAGGGCGCCACCGTCCACTTGTCGACCAGGCGTCGCGCGTAGACGTCGGGATCGGCGGCCTCGCTCTCCGGCAGCGTCAATCCCTCCCAGGCGCCGTAGCCGATCTCGCGCAGGCGGTCGTCGAGCGAATAGTCGGCAATCGGCAGGCCAAGCTTGCCGCGCGCGAGCTCCATGGTCATGCGCGCGCGCCCGAGCGGGCTCGAGACATAGGGCAGCGAAGCCTTGTCGCGGCCCTCGCGCGCAAAGAGATCGGCGAGGATGCCGGCGGCCTGCACGGCCTGGCCGCGGCCGCGCGCGTTCAGCGGGATGTCCTGCGTGCCCTGAAGACGCCCGAGCGCATTCCACTCGGTTTCGCCGTGGCGAAGATAGTAGATCGTGGGCGCGGGCATTGTCGGATGGCGTTAGCTCTTACTTTTTGAGCATGATCTTTTCGGAAAACCGCTACACACTTTTCCGGATCATGCTCAGTCCTTCCCGCCCAGCGCCATGTCAGGCGCATCCGGCCGCTTCATGCCGAGCACGTGGTAGCCGGAATCGACGTGATGCACCTCGCCGGTGACGCCGCGCGACAGATCAGACAGGAGATAGAGCGCACTGCCCCCGACGTCCTCGGTCGTCACATTGCGCCGCATCGGTGCGTTGACCTCGTTCCATTTCAGGATGTAGCGGAAGTCGCCGATGCCCGAGGCGGCCAGCGTCTTGATCGGTCCCGCCGAGATCGCGTTGACGCGGATGTTCTTCTCACCGAGATCAGCGGCGAGATAGCGCACACTGGCCTCCAACGCGGCCTTCGCCACGCCCATGACGTTGTAATGCGGCATCCACTTCTCGGCACCGTAATAGGACAGCGTGATGATCGAGCCACCGTCGGTCATCAGCTTCTCGGCGCGCTGCGCGATCGCAGTCAGCGAGTAGCAGGAGATCAGCATCGACTTGGTGAAGTTCTCTTGCGTGGTGTCGACATAGCGGCCGTCGAGCTGCTCGCCATAGGCGATCGCGTGCACCACGAAGTCGATCTTGCCCCATTTCTCCCGCACGACCGCGAACGCCGCATCGATGGTCGCAGCATCCGTGACGTCGCAATGACCGAGCACGAGGCCGCCGATCTCGGCGGCGAGCGGCTCGACCCGCTTCTTCAGCGCGTCACCCTGATACGTGAATGCGAGCTCCGCGCCGGCGGCGTGGCATGCCTTGGCGATGCCCCAGGCGATCGAGCGGTTGTTGGCAACGCCGAGGATCACCCCGCGCTTGCCCTGCATCAGACCCGAATTCTGCGCCATCCCTGTCATCCAATCGAGCTGGTCAAGAGATTTGGAGGTACACCAGCGCTTCCCGGCGGTACAGTCCTAATCCACGGCGTTAACGCTGTTTCGGTTGCCGGAATAGCCGTTCCATTCGGGTGTTATGATGAGTGAAGGCGCTCGCGCCGAACGTGAAGGACAATCGAGGCGGCATGAGCGCGTTTCGCCAGAGTGTTGAAGCCATGATCCCGGCGCTTCGGCGCTATGCTCGTGCGCTCGCACGCGACGCCGACATCGCCGACGATCTGGTGCAGGACACGCTGGTCCGGGCGCTGCGCTCGGAGCGGCTGTTTCTCGGGGGCGACGTCAGGAGCTGGCTCTACACCATCCTGACCAACCTCAACAAGAACCGCCGCCGCTCGCTCGCGAGGCGGCCGCAGTTCATGCAGCTCTCCGAGAACAATCCCGACGCCAGCGGGACGGAAGCAGAAGGGCGGGACATCGAGAAGGCACTGGCGACGCTGGTGGAGGAGCAGCGCTCGGTGCTGCTGCTCGTGATGCTGGAAGGACTGAGCTACCGCGAGGTCGCCGACATCCAGGGCGTCCCGATCGGCACGGTGATGTCGCGCCTGGCGCGCGCCCGGGCCCACATCAAGGCGGCGCTGGACGGCGAGCGGCCGGCGCTGAGAAGGGTGAAGTGATGGCAGGGTCCACGCAAAGGTCCACACATCGGATTTTCAACGCCCTGTGCATGCAGCGGGGACGAATGGATTTGAACGGCGAACGATATTTTGGGCCGACGAGCCAGAGATGACTGATATGACCGAGCGCAGGATTTCAGTGACCGAGGACGAATTGCACGCCTATGTCGATGGCGAGCTGCCGGCCGAGCGCCGCGCCGACGTCGAGGCCTGGCTCGCCACCCATCCCGAGGAGGCCGAACGGGTCAACTCCTGGCGCACGATGGCCGAGTTGCTGCACGCCCGCTATGACACCGTGGCGCAGGAGCCGGTGCCGAGGCGCCTGGAGCTCGAGCGGCTGGAGCGTCGCCCCAGGCAATGGCTCTATGGCGCCGCGGCGGCGGCCCTGCTGGCCTTCGTGGCCGGCGGCGCGGCCGGCTGGGTGGCGCACGGCGCTGCCAATACGCCCTCGACCTTCCAGAGCTTCACCGAGGACGCGCTCGACGCCCACCGCCTCTATGTCGTCGAGGTCCGCCACCCCGTCGAGGTCCCCGGCAACGAGCGCGACCATCTCCAGGCCTGGTTGACCAAGCGCTGCGGCTGGACGGTGTTCGCGCCGAACCTCGAGGCAAGCGGGCTCAAGCTCGTCGGCGGTCGGCTGCTGCCGGGGCCGAGCGGCCCGGCCTCCTTCCTGATGTATGAGGGGGCCTCCGGGGAGCGGTTCACGATCTACACCGCCAAGACCAAGGCCGGCGAGACGCAGATGCGCTACACCACGATGGACAAGGATGGAGCCTTGTTCTGGGCCGACCGTGGCGTCGGCTATGTCGTCAGCGGCGGCGGCGACCGCGACAGGCTCACCAAGGTGGCGCGCGCCGTCTACGACCAGGCGGAGAAGAACGGCACTTGAGCAACGCAAGGGCGCATTCGCCAAAATTCGGTCATTGAAAATTTGGAATCAAGACATCGACACGTCTCATTATCGCACCGGATGATCACGCGAAAATGAGTAGCGTTCGATCCGCCGATCGGCGCAGGCGGCCTCGATTGGGGTTTTTGGTACCGCGCTGGTCCCCCTCTCGAGGCCGCACTCTTTTCGCGGCTGCATTTGCGGCAGCCGGCACGCCGGACACGCTAGCGTCGAAGCGCTACCGCGCTCCATGCGTCTATTGGAGCATTACCTGCTGGGAAAATGCTCGCTGCGAGCGCATGATCCGTTCGGACAAGCCGCCCCGCTTGTCCCGATCATGCGTTAGCCGAGCCCACTACGCGGATTGTAGGGGTGCTGGTCCCGCCACTTTTGCATCAATGCTTCAAGCTCGGCATCGTTCCCGTCCGGCAGCATGATGCGGGTGGTGACGAAGAGATCGCCGGTTCCACCCGATTTCGGCAGGCCTTTGCCCTTCAGCCGGAAAGTCCGGCCGCTCGAGGTGTTCTTCGGGATCGTCAGTTCGACCGCGTTGCCGAGGGTCGGCACACGGACCTTGCCACCGAGCACCGCCTCATAGAGCGTGACCGGCAGGTCGATCCGCAAGTCGGCGCCATCGACCTTGAAGAACGGGTGCGGGCCAATGGTGACGGTGATGAGCAGGTCGCCGGGCGGATGGCCCGGCGCAGTCTCACCCTGCCCTTTCAGCCGGATCTGCTGGCCGCTCGCGACGCCGGCCGGAATCTTGACGTTGAGCTCCTTGCCGGTCGGCAGCCGGACGCGTTTGTCTCCGCCGTTGACCGCCTCCTCCAGCGACACCGTCATGGCGACGTTGAGGTCGAGATCGACGCCGACCCCGCCGGTATCGAACTCGAACTGGGGTCCGCCGCCACCGTGCCGCGCACCGCGCGCCGCGCCGCCGAACATGCTGTTGAGGATGTCCTCGAACGCGCCTCCACCCGGGCCGCCGCCGCCGGAGCGGAATGAATATTCGAAGCCGCCGGGGCCGGCGCGCCCGCGCGCGCCCCCGCCGCCCGGAAAGCCCTGGAAGCGCGGCTTGCCCTCGGCGTCGATCTCGCCACGATCGAACTGCTTGCGCTTGTCCTCGTCGCCGAGGATCTCGTTCGCAGTGTTGATCTCGGCGAAGCGCTCGGCTGCCTTGGGGTCGTTCTTGTTGCTGTCGGGATGATGCTTCTTGGCGAGCTTCCGATAGGCGCTCTTGATCGCGGCAGCGTTGGCGCTCCGCGGCACCCCCAAGACCTCATAGGGGTCGCGCATCCGTCACGTCTCCCTTCACGGAAATCGATGGTGTCAAAAGGGCTCCCCGCCCCCGTCTGGGGATCATCTGGGGTGTCCGTGGCATTTTTGCAACTAGGCTCGCCGAGCGAATCCTAGCTCCGCCATGGCTTTAGCGTATGAATCTCCCAACGGCCATGGCCGCTCCGACAGCCGGCCCCCTGGAGCCAGCTTTCGGTCCGGCCGTTGACGTAGCTCGCCAGGAAATCCCGGCATTTGCGACCGTCCTCGGCGGCGTAGGACTGCGCGATCGGGGTCACCGAGCCGCGTGCGCCGGTCTCCGGATTTTCCCAATGCTGGCTGGCATCCTTGTCGCCCTGGCTCAGCACGTCGGAGGCCGCGTTGCGAGCGAAGGCGAGATCGCCCTCCGTCGGCGCCTGCGTGGTGATCGAGCCGGTGACCTCGCTCTCGTCCATCTTGGCGAACGGCCCCTTGGCCAAGACACCGCCGGCTTCATTGCGTGACAGGCTACAGCCGCCGGCGCCGAGCCCGATTAGAATCATTGTCATGACGAGGCTGGAGGGCCGGATCGCCGATAGGCCAACGGTGCCCCATGCCCTATATAGGGCGGAAGCGGACAACAACGCGCTTTGGGCCGCAGAACGCAACTCGGACTCCAGACATGACCGATACGACCTCGATGAAACACCAGACACCCTTAACATCCGGTGATTTCACCGCCGCCGACGAGCCGTTGGCGCTGTTCGAGGCCTGGCTGAACGAGGCGATCAAGAGCGAGCCGAACGATCCCAATGCCATGGCGCTCTCGACCGTCGATGCGGAAGGCCTGCCCGACGTGCGCATGGTGCTGATGAAAGGCTTCGATTCCGACGGATTCGTCTTCTACAGCCACATCGCGAGCCAGAAGGGCCGTGAACTCGCCGCAAATCCTAAGGCCGCTTTACTTTTTCACTGGAAGTCGCTGCGCCGGCAGGTGCGCATCCGCGGCAACGTGACGCCGGTGACCGACGCCGAAGCCGACGCCTATTTCGCCACTCGCCCCAAGCAGGCGCAGATCGGCGCCTGGGCGAGCAAGCAGTCGCAGCCGCTTGAGAGCCGCTTCGCCTTCGAGCAGGCGATCGCCAAGATCGCCGCCAAATACGTGATCGGCGAGGTGCCGCGGCCGCCGGGCTGGAGCGGCTGGCGCATCACGCCCTTGCGGATCGAGTTCTGGCACGATCGCCCGTTCCGCTTGCACGATCGCATCGAATTTCGCCGTGACGCGGCGGGCCAGCCATGGTCCAAGACGCGGATGTATCCTTGAGCCTCAACGTCAGCTTCGGGCCGACCTGAAAGATGTCCATGCCGCATTCGTCCAATGCGCCACGCCGCACGCTGCTCCTGACTGGGGCGAGCCGCGGCATCGGCCACGCCACCGTGATCCGCTTCTCCTCGGCGGGCTGGCGCGTCATCACCTGCTCCCGGCATGCGTTTCCGGAGGACTGCCCTTGGGACGCCGGCCCCGAAGATCACATCCAGGTCGACCTTGCCGATCCCGAGGATACGGCGCGCGCGATCCATGAGATCCGCCGCCGCCTCGAAGGTGGCGCGCTGCATGCGCTCGTCAACAACGCCGCAATCTCGCCGAAGGGCCCCGGCGGCTCGAGGCTCGGCTCAGTCGACACCGATCTCGACACCTGGACGCATGTCTTCCACGTCAACTTCTTCGCGCCGATCATGATGGCGCGTGGGCTGATCGAGGAGTTGAAAGCGGCGAAGGGATCGGTGGTGAACGTCACCTCGATCGCCGGCTCGCGCGTGCATCCCTTCGCGGGGGCGGCCTATGCCACCTCGAAGGCCGCGCTCGCCGCGCTGACGCGCGAGATGGCTTCCGACTTCGGCCGCGTCGGCGTGCGCGTCAATGCGATCGCGCCGGGCGAGATCGACACCTCGATCCTGTCGCCGGGCACCGAGAAGATCGTCGACCAGCAGATCCCGATGCACCGCCTCGGCACGCCCGACGAGGTCGCCAAGATCATCTACGTGCTGTGCACGGAGACGTCGTCCTACGTCAACGGCGCCGAGATCCACATCAACGGCGGCCAGCACGTGTAAGGCGAGGAAAGGACCGCGGGTGGAGCGATGGGTCGATTTGCGACGACGGCAGCGCTCTACGAGAACCTGCGGCCGCCTTATCCGCCGGAATTCTTTCGCAGTGTCGCGCAGAAGCTCTCCCTCACCGAGCGATCCGCGCTGATCGACCTCGGCACCGGGCCCGGACTGCTCGCACTCGGCTTTGCCCCCTATGTCGGCCGCATCGTCGGCGTCGACCCGGAACCGGGCATGCTCGATGCCGCACAGCGTGCGGCCGCGCGCGCCGGCCGGGACCTCAGGCTGATCGAGAGCAAGGCCGAGGGGCTTCCCGCCGACATCGGGTCCTTCGACGTCGTGACGATCGGGCGCGCCCTGCATTGGATGGATCGTGCGCCTATCCTTGCAGTGTTCGAGCGGCTGGTCGCGCAGGGCGGCGCGATCGCCGTCTGCGCGTCGTTTCCAACCCACGATGGGCGCAATCCGTGGCTCGACGATTACAATGCGGTGCGCCGCAACTGGTCGCCAGCGGGCCTCTGGGAGGATGCTGGCCGCGGCGAGCGAACACACCGCGACCTGCCGGCCTTTTTCCAAGGCAGCGCATTTCACGTGGCGGATGTGATCAGGGTCGAGACGAGGCACGAGATCAGCGTGAGTGATCTGGCGCGGCGCGTTCTCACCTTTTCCTCGTCATCCCCCGAAGCATTGGGCGACAGTGTCGAGGCGATGCTGCGCGATGTCGAGGAGCATCTTACGCCATTCAGCCGCGACGGCATGATCACCGAAACGCTGCTAACCGTGGCCGAGATCGCAAGGCGCTAAGAGCACTGGAATTGCGCGACGATGCGGCGGGTGTTCATGATCCGTGTTTCGAACGGAAGCAAGGCAATCCAGAACAAAGCCGCCGCAAGACCTGGATTGCCTTAACCCCTCCCGTTTCTCAATCGGCACGAAGCCGACGCGACGTCTCGCGCACCCGCGGAGCGGCTACATTGAATGCGGTCGAACAGTCGTCGTCGTTCTCGCCGTCGAGCAGCGGAGCACCACAGTGCCGGCACAGCCGTGCCGACGTCGACGACGCCTTGCCGTTCGCCAGGACCTGACGATAGCTCGCCAGATCGATGACGTTGCGGGGCGTCGTTATGCGTTTTTCAACCATGGCTGTTCCTCGCGGCTTACCCGCTGCTTATCGCAGACAAGTTTCGCCCAAACGTTCAGCCCAACGCTCAAATTTTAGCTGAGGAAATGAGGCAGAGAATGTGACCTAGATACGGCCTACGCAGCGCCACATTTCACAACGCGCGTTCACTGTCTCTCTGTGAGCCATGTAACAGTTCGGTAGCTATCTCACAGCCACTTCTTCCACTTGAAGATCCAGTACGGAACAATCGCAGCGGCGAGCATCATCACCAGCGCCATGGGATAGCCGTGCGCCCATTCGAGCTCCGGCATCGCCTTGAAGTTCATGCCGTAGATGGACGCGATCAGCGTCGGTGGCATCAGGACCACAGCCATCACCGAGAACAGCTTGATGATGTTGTTCTGCTCGAGATTGACGACGCCGAGCATGGCGTCGAGCACGAAGGTGATCTTGTTGGACAGATACGACGCGTGGTCGGTCAACGAAGCCACGTCGCGCTGCATGGTCTTGAGCTGCTCGCGCATGTCCTTGGACCATTTGACGCCTTCCACGATGGCCGAGAGGAACGTGACGACGCGACCGATCGACACCAGGCTTTCGCGAACCTTCGAGGTCAGGTCGCCCTTGCGGCCGATCGCGATCAGAATCTGGGAATATTGCTTGGCGTGACCGTGGCGCTCGCTCTCGGGCTCGAAGATGTCATGCGAGACCTGGTCGATGTCGGCGCCGCAGCGTTCCAGGATGTCGGCGCAGCGGTCGATCACGGCATCCAGAAGTTCCATCAGCACCATCTCGCCGGTGATGGCGGGGGTGCAGGAGCGGGCGAGCTTGGCCTCGACCAGCGCGAAGGGCTTCGGTAGGTCATAGCGTACCGTCACCAGGCGATGGTCGCCGAGGATGAAGGTGACCGCCGTGGTCCGGGGCATGTCGGTATCCGAGTGGCACATCAGCGTCGCCGTCATGTACCGCGCGCTGTTCTCGATATAGAGGCGGCTGGAAATCTCGATCTCCTGCATGTCCTCCCGGGTCGGGATCGCGATACCTGCGAGCCGTTCAACCGCCTTGTCCTCGGCGGCGGTGGGATTGAACAGGTCGATCCACACCGCGTTCTCCGGCAGGACCGCGAGGTCTTCGACGACGGCCTTCTTCAGGGAGGACTCGGAGGGAACGAACACCGAAAACATGAAAAACTCCAGCAGGGGGCCGAAAAGGCCGACTTACGGCCCTTAGCGCGATTCTGACAGGTGCAGGATGACAATCACATTAATGGGGCGTTTGCACTTATGGCTGGGCGGCGGCGCAAACCGTGGCAGGGAATCGACATTCAGGCATTCCTTGCCCAAAAATCGACCTGGAGTCTCAAAAATTGCGGCAAAAAAGCCACAGCTTGGGCTTTGCAGCGCGGGATAAAGCCCTAAAAGCTGGAATTGTGGCAGGTTTCAACCGATAATACGCCCATCGGAATCGTGGAACTTGGGCGGTAAGCTCAGGGCCGCGCATGGGTATTTGTTTCGATTGGAACCAAGCCAATGTCGTCGCTGAAAGTTAAGTTGGGAATTCTGGCCGCCGGTTTGATGCTGTCGGGCTGCATGCAGGCCACGCATTTCGAAGCGACCGATACCAAGGCCTTCAAGCCAAAGGACAAGGAACTCCTTGCCAAGATTCGGTACGAGAACACCCCCGTCGCCGAGCCGTTCCGCCGTGCCATCGTCGATTACCACCGCAAGGAATCGCCTGGCTCGATCGTGGTCGATTCCGACAATCATTACCTCTACTACGTAATGGATAGCGGCAAGGCGATCCGCTACGGCATCACCGTCGGCGAAGAAGCCATGGCCTGGTCGGGTATCGCCAAGATCGGCAGCATGACCGAATGGCCGGCCTGGCATCCGACCCCCGGCGAAATCTCGCGTCTGGGCGTCCCGACCTATGTGGCGCCGGGTCCTGACAATCCGATGGGCTCCCGCGCGATGTACCTGTACTCGGGGGGCAAGGACACGCTGTTCCGCATCCACGGTACAAACCAGCCTGAATATATCGGTGCCTCGATTTCCTCGGGCTGCATCCGCCTGACCAACGAGGACGCGATCGACCTCTACAACCGCGTCAAGGTCGGCACCATCGTGGTCGTGCTCGAGCCGAAGCACGGTGACTCCCCGTACAATTCGCAGCTTGCCCTGCGTGGAGGCGGCAACAGCACTTCACAGTACTGAGCTTTCCTGAGGCTTTCGAAGAAGCGCCGGCTCGCTACCGGCGCTTTTTTGTTGCCCGCTTTCGGGGCGCTTGGGCGGCGCTCGCAGGCTCGCCCGGTTGTGACGTGCCGGACTTCGCCGCATCGCCCTGCTCTGCACCCTCCTTGGTCTCATCCGACTTGCCATCCGACTTGGCATCCGACTTGGCCGCCACCTCGCGCGGCGGGGCGTCCTCCGGCCGCTGGGCCGGCAGCAGCGGGGCGACCTGCGGCAGCGGGTCCCAGACATTCCACTGACAGATCCGGTAATCGTTGCGGCGCTGCATCAGATCGAGATGGATGTGGTCCTCGTGATACCAATCCGATCCCGGCCCCAACACTGTTGAGAAGCGCGTGCAGACCGAATGCAGCACGCGCTCGCGCAGGTCCCGCGGCACGGCGCGGTCGGTCAACCCGATCGACTGGCCGTTGGCAAGTTTGAACGCGCGCACGTCGAGCGCGTTGGCGCGGCCGTGCTCGGACAGCATGGCGCCGACGATGCGGTTGCGGCCACGGCACTCGAAGGAATCGAAATTGTCGAGATCGCTGATGGTGCTTCCAAGGCTCGCCGCGAGCGGCGCCATGTCCGAGCGCACCCAGTCGGCAATGGCCGACGCCATGCTGCAGCGAAGGATCGCGGCCGGCTTGACCTGCACCTTTCGCTTGTCCGGCAGCACGATCGCCTCGAGCCGCACCAGATCCTCGCCACCGCAGCTACCCGGACCATGAATGTCCGGGATCGATGGCGCGATCGCAATTTCCTCGGTCAGGGCGAGGCGGCAGGCCGAGGCCCGCCTCTCAGGCGGGGCCGCCGGTCCGGCCGGCTTGTCGGCAGCAGGTTTTTCTTCCGCCGCCGGCCGCTCCGGCGCAGGCTTGGCCACTTCCTTGGGTGCATCTTCCGGACGCGGTCTCGGCAAGGGAATTTTGGCCGGCATTTTTGCCGGATGAACGGTGGCACGAGGCCGCGGCGGACCGAAGCCGAACAGGTCGAGCGGCGCGGCATATTTCCGCGCCTCGGCAGGCGCAAGCGACAGCCCCAGCGCGACGGTAACCATTGCCGCGCCGGCGGACATATAGCCGCGACAAGGCCATTTGCGGCAAAAGTCCGGCAGGCTAAAGTTCATGACAATTCTTTGGCCCAGACCCGAGAGTAATAACAAGTCCAGCCCTATTCGGAGGAACGTCGGAATGCTTGGTTTGATGCAAGATTGGCCCCTGCTCTGCCACCGGATCATCGAACACGCCGCCAGAATTCACGGCAAGCAGGAGGTCGTCACGCGTTCGGTCGAAGGACCGATCCATCGCACCAACTATGCCGAAATCCACGCGCGCGCCCTGAAGGTTTCGCAAATGCTGGAGGGCGATGGCATCAGGCTCGGCGACCGCGTCGCCACGATCGCCTGGAATACCTGGCGCCACCTGGAGGTCTGGTACGGCATCATGGGCATCGGCGCCATCTGCCACACCGTCAATCCCCGCCTTTTCCCCGAGCAGATCGCCTGGATCATCAACCATGCCCAGGACCGCATCGTGATGACCGACATCACCTTCGTTCCGATCCTGGAGAAGATCGCCGACAAGCTGGGAAGCGTGGAGCGCTTTGTCGTCCTTACCGACAAGGCGCATATGCCGCAGACTACGTTGAAGAACGCAGTCGCCTATGAGGAGTGGATCGCGAAGGCCGACGGCAAGTTCGAGTGGAAGGACTTTGACGAGAACACCGCGGCCGCGATGTGCTACACCTCCGGCACGACGGGCGATCCCAAAGGCGTGTTGTATTCGCATCGTTCCAACGTGCTGCACGCCTTGATGGCCAACAATGTCGACGCTCTCGGCACCAGTGCCGCCGAGACAATGCTGCCGGTGGTCCCGCTGTTCCAT
This sequence comes from Bradyrhizobium sp. UFLA05-112, assembly GCF_053572325.1. Taxonomy (NCBI): domain Bacteria; kingdom Pseudomonadati; phylum Pseudomonadota; class Alphaproteobacteria; order Hyphomicrobiales; family Nitrobacteraceae; genus Bradyrhizobium; species Bradyrhizobium sp. UFLA05-112. The sequence continues at coordinate 24,361 of NZ_JBANBK010000013.1, forward strand.
GCCAACAGCTGGGGCATCGCCTTCTCCGCTCCCTCGCAGGGCACCAAGCTGGTGATGCCCGGCGCCAAGCTCGACGGGGCCTCGGTCTACGAGCTGCTCGAAACCGAGAAGGTGACGCACACCGCGGGCGTTCCGACCGTGTGGTTGATGCTTCTGCAACACATGGCCGCCAACAATCTGAAGCTGCCGCATCTGAAGATGGTCATTTGTGGCGGCTCGGCGATGCCGCGCTCGATGATCAAGGCGTTTCTCGACATGGGCTCGAACGTGCGCCATGCTTGGGGCATGACCGAGATGAGCCCGATCGGCAGCGTATCGGCGCTGAAGCCGCCGTTTGCCAACGCGATGGGCGAACAGCGGCTTGATGTGCTCCAAATGCAGGGCTATGCGCCGTTCGCCGTGCAGATGAAGATCACCGACGACGCCGGAAAGGAACTGCCTTGGGACGGCACGACGTTCGGCCGCCTGAAAGTGTCGGGACCTGCGGTCGCCAAGGCTTATTACCGCGTCGACGCCAACATCCTTGATGAAGAGGGCTTCTTCGACACCGGCGACGTCGCCACCATCGACGAGGCCGGTTATATGCGGATCACCGACCGCTCCAAGGACGTCATCAAGTCCGGCGGCGAGTGGATCTCCTCGATCGATCTGGAGAACCTCGCGGTCGGCCATCCGGCCGTGGCGGAAGCGGCCGTGATCGGCGTCTTCCATCCCAAATGGGACGAGCGCCCGCTGCTGATCGTGCAGCTCAAGCAGGGCCAGCAGGCGACCCGCGACGACATCCTGAAGTTCATGGACGGCAAGATCGCGAAATGGTGGATGCCCGATGACGTCGCCTTCGTCGACGGCATTCCGCATACCGCCACGGGCAAAATCCTGAAGACGGCGCTGCGGGACCAATTCAAGGATTACCGTTTCCCGAACGCGGCGGCGTAGCGCATCACGAGAACATCGGCGGCGCGGCCCCCTGCGCGACCCGCGGGGGCCACGTCGTTTCCGAGCGCTCACAATCGCAAACGGCGAAAGCCGTCTCCGGCCGCAGAGGGATCCGGAATGGGGATGAAGGCGGGGGATAAACCGCTTCACAGCCCTGCGGAAAATGCGCTAGGTCAGCTTGCTCCCGTCGCCGTGTTCCGCAACCGGCGACTGACATCGGTGATGGAACAGCATGGCCCGCAGGTTTTCCGCTCCCTACCAGTCGGAGCCCGTGTCCGGGCTCGCCAGCTGGGCGCGCAATCTGGCCGTGTTCGCGGTAGTGGCGGTCCTGGTCTCGATCCTCATCGTCCGTTTCGGCTTTCTGGAGATCAAGCCGGCGCTGGCGACCTTCTTCGGCGGGCTTGCGATCGCAGGGCTCTCGATCCTGTTCGGACTCGCGGGCTTTGCGGCGATCTGGCAGAACGGCTCGCGTGGCATGGGGCGCATCCTGCTCGCCTTCCTGATCAACGCGCTGATCCTCGCCTATCCCGCCTATCTCGCCTTCCAATACCGCAGGCTGCCGGCGATCCACGACATCACCACAGATCCGATCGACCCGCCGCGCTTCGAGGCGCTGGCGCGCCTTCGCACCGGCGACGGTGCCAATCCGGCTGCCTATGCCGGCCTCTATTCGGCCGAGCAGCAGCGCCATTTCTATCCGGACATCGAGCCGATCGAGCTCGAGATTTCCGTCGACCGGGCCTACGCGCTGTCGCTCCAGATCGCCAGCAAGCGAAAGTGGCTGATCATCGACGAGCGTCCGCCGCAGCCTCCGCGCCGCATCGGCCGCATCGAGGCGGTAGCGCGCACGCCGATCATGGGTTTCCGCGAGGATGTCTCGATCCGCATCGTGCCTGACGGCGACGATTCCCGCGTCGATATCCGCTCGGCCTCGCGCTATTTCGACAGCGACCTCGGCAGCAACGCCGCGCGCGTCAGCAAGTTCATCGACGATCTCAACACCGCAGCCGACGCCGATGCGCTGAAGCCGGCGAAGAAGGCGCCCGTCGTGCCGGTCAAACCACCGGCGAAAACGGTGAAGAAATAAACCTTCCGTCATACCGGGGCGCGCAAAGCGCGAACCCGGAATCCAGAGATTGTGGCGCGAGATTCCGGGTTCGATGCTACGCATCGCCCCGGAATGACGGAGGCTAGGCTGCGGCCAATCGATACGTGCCCGAAATCACGGGATCGCCGTCCGTCGCCACCACGCCGCGGGCGACGAGGTCCTCCAGATGCGCCAGCACGGAATAGCCGGCCGCGGTCGTGAGCCTCGGATCGATGCCGATATAGATCGCACGCACCATGGTCGGGATGTCGGCCTCGCCCTTGGCGAGGCGATGCAGGATCGAGGCTTCGCGCGCCTTGCGATGGCGGATCAGGAAGCGCACATAGCGCGGCCCTTCGGGAATCTCGGCGCCGTGGCCGGAGAAATACAGATCCTCCTCGCGTGCTGCGAGCCGGTCGAGCGAGTCCATATAGTCGATCATCGAGCCGTCGGGCGGAGCGACGATCGAGGTCGACCAACCCATCACGTGATCGCCGACGAAGCTGAATTTCCGCTCGGGCCAGGCGAAGGCAAGGTGGTTGGCGGTGTGCCCCGGCGTCGCGACGGCTTCGAGCCGCCAGCCTGAGCCTTCGATGACGTCGCCATGGGCAACTGTCACGTCAGGCGCGAAGTCGCGGTCGGCACCCGATTCCGGATTGTGCTTCTCGCTCTCGAAGCGCGGGCGCGAGGCGCGATGCGGGCCTTCGGCATAGACGGTCGCGCCGGTCGCCGCCTTGATCCGGCCGGAGTTGGGCGAATGGTCGCGATGGGTGTGGGTGACCAGGATGTGCGTCACGGTCTCGCCGCTAACGGCATCGAGCAGCGCCGCCGCATGGGCCTCGTTGTCCGGACCCGGATCGATGATCGCCAGCTTGCCCTGGCCCACGATGTAGCTGACCGTGCCGGTGAAGGTGAACGGGCTCGGATTGTTGCAGAGCACACGGCGCACGCCGGGACAGACTTCCTCGACGACGCCCGGCTTCAGCGGAAAATTGCGGTTGAACGGGACGTCGTCATTATCGCTGTCTCTTATACACATCTTGACAGCGGAGCATACCAACCGCGTTCGACTTCCGTGGCGATCAGAAAAACGCCTGGATGCCCGTAATCGCGCGGCCGAGGATCAGGGCGTGGACGTCGTGCGTTCCCTCGTAGGTGTTGACCGTCTCGAGGTTATGGACATGGCGCATCACGTGATATTCGATCTGGATGCCGTTGCCGCCGTGCATGTCGCGCGCGACCCGCGCGATGTCGAGCGCCTTGCCGCAATTGTTGCGCTTGACGATCGAGATCATCTCGGGCGCGAACTTGCCTTCGTCCATCAGGCGGCCGACGCGCAAGCTTGCCTGGAGGCCCAGCGCGATCTCGGTCTCCATGTCCGCGAGCTTCTTCTGCACGAGCTGGGTCGCGGCGAGCGGCTTGCCGAACTGCTTGCGGTCGAGCGTGTATTGCCGGGCGCGGTGCATGCAGTCCTCAGCCGCCCCTAACGCCCCCCAGGAGATGCCGTAGCGGGCGCGGTTGAGGCAGCCGAACGGCCCCTTCAGGCCGGACACGTTGGGCAGCAGCGCGCTCTCGGGCACCACGACGCCGTCCATGACGACCTCGCCGGTGATGGAGGCGCGCAACGACAGCTTGCCGCCGATCTTCGGCGCGGAGAGGCCCTTCATGCCCTTCTCCAGCACGAAGCCACGGATCTGGTTGTCGTGCTCGGCCGACTTGGCCCAGACCACGAACACGTCGGCGATCGGCGCATTCGAGATCCACATTTTGCTGCCGGTCAGGCGATAGCCATCCGAGACCTTCTCGGCGCGGGTCTTCATACCGGCCGGATCGGAACCGGCGTCGGGCTCAGTGAGGCCGAAGCAGCCGACCCACTCGCCGCTGGCGAGCTTCGGCAGGTACTTCTTGCGCTGGTTCTCGTCGCCATAGGCATAGATCGGATACATCACCAGTGAGGACTGCACCGAGTTCATCGAGCGATAGCCGGAATCGACCCGCTCGATCTCGCGGGCGACGAGGCCGTAGGCGACGTAGCCCGCATTGGCACAGCCATATTCCTCCGGCAGCGTGATGCCGATCAGGCCGAGCTCGCCCATCTCGTTAAAGATCTCACGGTCGGTCTTCTCTTCGAGATAAGCCTTGGTGACGCGCGGCAGCAGCTTGTCCTGTGCGTAGGCCCGCGCAGTGTCGCGCACCATGCGTTCATCTTCGGTGAGCTGCTCGTCGAGCAGGAACGGATCGTCCCACTGGAAAGAAGCCGCAGCCGGCTTGTCCTTGGCCTGAGGGCGCACGCTCATGAAACGTCCTTTCGCGTCTGGTTCCGTCTAATTGACCGTTAAATTAAAACGCCGCCGCTCCAGTTGCAATTGCGTCCTGGTTTCGGTCATTCCGGCGCCGCCTGGCGCGCGCACGGAATGACGGCGCATCAGGTCTCGAGCTGCTCGTTGGCGACGATCTCGATGCCGAAGCCGGACAGGCCCTTGTAGTCATGCACCGACGACGTCAGATGCCGGATCGAGGTGACACCGAGATCGCGCAGGATCTGCGCGCCGACGCCGACCTCGCGCCACTGCCGGTTGCGGTCAGCCTCCGCCGTCGACTCGTCCGGCAAGGGCTCCACGGGAACGCCGGCGGCGCCATCGCGCAAGTAGACCAGGACGCCGCGGCCAGCCTTCTTGAAATGATCGAGCACGAGCTGCATGCGCTTATGGCCGGTGAAGATGTCCTTGACGATGTTCGGCTTGTGGAAGCGCGTCAGCACGTTCTTGCCGTCGCCGACGCCGTTATAGACGAAGGCGACATGGGCGATGGAATCGAAGGGCGAGCGATAGGCATAGCCCTGCAACGGCCCGATCGGGCTTTCGGTCACGAAGGTCGCGACCCGCTCGATCAGCTTTTCGCGCGCTTGGCGGTATGCGATCAGGTCCGCAATCGTGACATGCTTGAGCTTGTGCCGGACGGCGAACTGCGCGACCTGCTCACCCTTCATCACGCTGCCGTCGTCGTTCATCAGTTCGCTGATGACACCGACGGGCGGCAGACCGGAGAGCTTGCAGAGGTCGACGGCTGCCTCGGTATGACCGGAGCGGAGCAGCACGCCGCCATCCTTGGCGATCAACGGAAAGATGTGGCCCGGACGGGCGAAGTCGCCGGCGCCGACATTGGGATTGGCGAGCGCGCGACAGCAGGAGGCGCGCTCCTCGGCCGAAATGCCGGTGCCACCGTCGGGCTTGTAGTCGATCGAGACCGTGAAGGCCGTGGTGTGGGCGGAGTCGTTGTGGGCGACCATCGGATCGAGCCGCAGGCGCCGCGCGTCCTCCGTGGTGATCGGCGCGCAGACGATGCCCGAGGTATGGCGGATGATGAACGCCATCTTCTCGGCGGTGCAGAGCGAGGCGGCGACGATCAGATCGCCCTCGCCTTCCCGGTCCTCGTCATCGGTGACGACGACGAGCTCACCCTTGGCGAAGGCCTGCAAAACTTCCTGAACGGTATCGGGCATTTCCCAATCTCTGACTGTTGTGGGCCGGAGGCTTAGCCGGACTCCGATCCGCGCGCTAGTGCGCCGGGCGCAACCGCTTATGCCTTCAACAAGTCCCGCGGGGCCCGGCTTGCACCGGAAATACCAAGGATATAGGCCCCTCCCGGGCCGCGTGGAAGGTTGCCGAGCGCGCCTAGGGCAGCACTTCGCGCCGTTCGCTCAACCGTAGATCAAGCTCCGACCGCTTGTCCTCCAGCAGGCCAGCCTGGGCCGCCTCGATGATCGTGAACAGCTCATGCGCATCGCTGAGGCGGGTGACGGTGACATAGTCGGCGCCCGCCGCGTAGAGGTCGCCGACGTCGGACAGCAGATCGGCGGTCGCCACGATCAGGGCGCTGGGGTTGAGTACGCGGACGTGGCGGACGAGCTTCTCGTTGGTGGCCCCCTTCAACAGCGCATCAGGCACGCTGAGAATGATCATCTCGGACTTGCCGACGCCGGCATGGACGAGCGTGTCGACGTTGCTGATGTCGCCGTAGATGACATGCAGGCCGCGCGAAAGCAGCGTCTGGTACACATTGGGGTTGAAATCGACGACCGTGATCTGCTCGAGCAGCACCGGCGCCTGCCGCTCGATCTCCGCGAGCAGCGCGCTCGCGGCGCGGAAAAATCCGAGGATGACGATGCGCCGCGCCTCGCCATGGCCGCCTTCGTGCCCCTCCTCGGCGTGAGCGTGATCGAGGTCGCGAAGGCCGAACCGCTTCAAGGGACCGATCGCCCGGCGCGTGATCTCGTCGCTCCTCACCATCACGAAGGTCGAGAGCACCGCGAGCACAACGAAGGCGAAGGAGGCAGCGTTGGCGGTCTCCTGGGCGATATGGTTGTCGGTGACGCCGGTCTGGATCACGACCAGCGAGAACTCGCTGATCTGCGCGAGGTTGATCGCCGGCAGCAGGCTCGCGCGCAGGCCCTGCTGCATCAGATAGAGCGGCACGAAAGTGGTGACGAGCCGGCTCACGACCGTGAAGGCCGCAATCATCAGGGCAAGCCCGATCACCGACATGTTCGGCACGGGAATGGTCATGCCGAGCGCGACGAAGAACAGCGTGATGAAGAAATCGCGCAAGGTCGTGACCTTGGCGGTGACATCGAGCGCGTACGGGAAAGTCGAGAGCGAGACGCCGGCGATCAGCGCTCCCATCTCGCGCGATAGCGACAGCCGCTCGGCGGTCTCGGCGACCAGGAAGCACCAGGCAAGCGCGCCGAGCAGAATCAGCTCGGGGCGGCGCGCGATCTGGTGGAACAGGCGCGGCAGCGCGAAGCGGCTGACGAGGAGCGCTGCCGTGACCAGCACCACGACGCGGAGAATTGAGAGCAGGATGACACTCGCTTGCAGGTCGGCAAGGCTCGGCTGCACGGCGAGGAACAGGATGGCGAAGATGTCCTGGAGCACCAGGACGCCAAGGGTAATGCGGCCGGGTAGCGTATCCAGCTCGCGCTTTTCATAGAGCACCTTGACGATGATGACTGTACTGGAGAGCGCGCAGGCTACGCAGAGATAAAGGGCATCGAAATGACCGCCGCCGAGCGTCAGGCCGATGGCGGCGAAGAACGAGATGCCGAGCAAACAGCCGCCGAGGAGCTGGCCACCGGCCGCGAACAGGATCACCCGTCCCGCCCGCACGATCTTCTTCAGGTCGATCTCGAGCCCAATCATGAACAGCATGAAGATCAGGCCAAGCTCCGAAATGACGCTGATCGATTCCTGCGACTTGACCCAGCCGGCGCCGAATGGACCTATGCAGAAGCCGGCGATAAGGTAGGCCAGGATCAACGGCTGGCGGGCGAAATGGGCCAAAAGGCCGAGCATCCAAGCGAACAAAATACAAAGAGTGATATCGCCAATGAGTTCGTGCATCTCAAAGCAGTCCTTTTTGCCGCACCCTAGAGGCACGGTGCAGCGCGGCAAACGAGCAATTCGTCACATGCCAATTGTCCTGCAAATCGTGCTCGCATTGATAGCCGGCCTGCTCGGCGTGACGCTGCCCGCCGCGGCACAGCCGAAGGTCAATATCGAACAGGGCTTTGCTGATTCGCTCACGGTGATGCCGAAGGAGGAACTCGCCGTTTCGGGCGGCTTCTACGTGCCGGCCTATTCCAGCGTCGCGATGAGCCAGGGCAAGTTGCGCGTCGACTTCTCGGTGACCCTCAGCATCCACAATGCGTCGGAGACCCAGCCCCTGGTACTGAATCGGATCGCCTATTTCGACACAGCCGGCAAGATGATCGAGAGCTATCTGAAATCGCCGGTCGCGCTGAAGCCGCTTGCGACGGTCTCAGTCGTCATCCCGACCGAGGACGTGCGCGGCGGGACCGGCGCCAACTTCATCGTCGACTGGGCGGCAGCGAGCGAGATCGCCGAGCCCGTGATCGAGGCCTTGATGGTTGGCGGCGTCGCCAATGCGCACTACGCTTTCATCAGCCAGGGCCGCCCGACCCGGACGGTCGGCAAGAAGTAACAGGCCGGCCGGCGCAATGCCGTCTGGCTCAACAAGAACAGAGGAAACTGCCCATGACTGCCCACTTCGACTTCGCGCCCCTGTTCCCGCCGGGGCTGCCGGCTCCTTCTGCGCGCTGGACCGGGCTTGCAAAATACAGCTTCGTCGGCGGCAACAATGATTCCGAGCAGGTGCCGGTCGATGATTTGATCACGGCGGCCGATGCGGTGCTGCGGCGTGAGGGCCGCAACCTCGCCACTTACGGACTGGCGCATGGTCCGCAGGGCTACCTTCCGTTACGCGAATTCCTGAGCGCGAAGCTGAAACGCGATGCCGGCATTATCTGCACGGTCGACGACCTCCTGATCGTGTCGGGCTCCTTGCAGGCGCTCGACCTCGTCAACCACACGATGCTCGCGCGCGGCGACACCGTGATCGTCGAGCAGGAAACCTACCAGGGCGCGCTCAATCGTCTGACACGGCTCGGCGTGACTACGGTCGGCATTCCCCTCGATGGCGAGGGCATGCGGATGGATGCTCTGGCGTCTGCGCTTGCCGACCTAAGGAGCCGCGGCATCCAGCCGAAGTACATCTACACCATCCCGACAGTGCAGAATCCGACCGGCAGCATCATGCCGGAAAGTCGCCGCGCCGAGCTGTTGCGGCTTGCGGCCGACTACGGCGTGCCAATCTTCGAGGATGATTGCTATGCCGACCTCGTCTGGTCCGGAGAGCGGCCGCCGGCCATCCATGCGATGAGCGACAAGGGCGGCGTCATCCATATCGGCTCGTTCTCCAAATCGATCGCGCCGGCCCTCCGGGTCGGTTTCATCGTCGCGCCCTGGGAGGTGATGTCGCGGATTCTGGCGCTGAAGACGGACGCCGGATCCGGCGCGCTGGAGCAGATGGTGCTCGCCGAATATTGCAGGCCGCATTTTTCGACCCACGTACCGACTCTCACCCGTGCGTTGCGCTCAAAACTCGACACGCTGATGGAGGCGTTGAACGAGCAGTTCGGTACGGCTGCCGAGTTCGAGGAGCCCAAAGGCGGCATCTTCCTCTGGGTGAAGCTGCCAGACCATGTCGATACGCTAAAACTGTACCAGGCCGCACTCGCGGCCGGCGTCTCGATCAATCCTGGTTCGGAATGGTCGACCAGCAAGAGCCATTCCGGCCCGCGGCTGCGGCTCTGCTTTGCCAGCCCCACGCACCAGCAGATCCGCGAGGGTGTCGCCGCGCTCGCCGAAGTCTGCCGCAAGGAGTTCGGGGTGCCGGCGCGAATCGCGAACGTGGAGAGGGCGCAGGGTTGAAGCTGCCTCAGGCCGCCTGTGCCCGGCTGCCGTGGATCGCGGAGGCCAGCCGCAACAGGAGGACGATCGAGACGTTGCCCTTTCCGGCCTCGATCTGCGCGATGTAGCGCTCGGAGATTCCCGACCTGCGCGCGAGCTCCCGCCGCGACAGCTCGCAGCGCATGCGCGAGGACCGCACCCGCTCGCCAAGCTCCGCCAGGAATTCGGTTTCGGAATAACGCGGAACGGCGTCACTGCCCGGCAGCGCTTCGCCCGCGAAATCGGTGACTTCATCCAGCATTGATCTATCCACGATCGCCTCCCGAAGCCGGCATTATGGCGCAGCTTCGGGCCGCCTCATTGACGCGGATCAAATAGCGGAGCGATCGGCTAGCGCACCGCGAACGGCGACTGATACGGCCGGCCGAACGGCACCCCGTTGATCACGGTCTGGACCGGCTTCAGGTAGGCCTTGCCTTCGCGCTTGTTGTTGCGGGTGCCGACGAAGGTAACGGTGCCCTCGACAAGCTCCATGATCGCGACGTCGCCGGGAGCGCCAAGCTGGAGGGTGCCAAGCTTGGGCGCCCGATTGATGATCTTGGCCGGCGCGACCGTTACCATCGACACCACCTGCTCGAGCGAGAAGCCGAGCGTCATGAACTTGCTCATGACGTTGGGGAGGAACGGTATCCCCGGCGAGTTGCCGGAGAAGACGTGGATGTCGGACGAAATGGTGTCCGGCGTGCAGCCGCCGGGAATCGCGACCTCCGCGACCGTGAAATCGAAGCTGCCGCCGCCATGGCCGACATCGAAGATAACGCCGCGCTGCTTGGCGGCGAGCGCGGCGGGCAATAGTCGGCCGTCCTGCACGATGTTGGTGAAAGCGCCCGACATGTTCGGCGCACCGGAATAGGCATGCGTCAGCACGTCACCAGGGCGCAGCAGGTTGAGGATGTCGGACATCAGCTCCTTGGACTCGACGCCGCCGATATGGACCATCATCTTGGCCGGCCAGCCGCAGAGCTCGCAGGCCTGGATGCCGCGCTTGAGCGGCTCCAGCCCATGCTTGAAGATGACGTTCTCGGACATGCGCACCTTGACGCCGATGAGAAAGTCCGGATTTTCCGCGAGCGCCATCGCGCAGGCCTCCATTTGCGCATTGTCGATGTTGTAGAGCTCGGCAACGGGGAACGCCGACAGCCCGTTATTGGCGATATGCACGAAGGCGTAGATTCGCGCCCGCGACTGCGCGACGATGTAGCGGCGCAGCGCCGCGAGATTGTTCACGCCGGCATCGCCAGCCGACACCACGGTGGTGGTGCCCTGAAACTGTACCAGCTCGTCTGCGGGAATGCCGATGGCCGAGCCATAGGGATAGACGTGGCAATGCAGGTCGACGAGCCCGGGCGTCACCAGCTTGCCGGAAGCGTCGATGCTTTTCAGCGCGCGCTCCGCCGGAATCTCGGGTTCGACCGCCTCGATCACGCCCCAGCGGATGCCGATATCGCGTTTGCCGCGAAACGATTGGCTGGGATCGATCACGTCGCCACCCTTGATGACGAGATCGAACTTGTCGCCCGGCCCCATCGCCGCCTCGGCCCGACCCGAGAGAGCCGCCGCGGCAGACGATCCGGCGAACATGAGAAGCTGGCGACGCGACAACCCGGTCATGGCGACGTTCCCCCTTCTATTTATTGTGGAGATGATGCGCCGCGCGGTGTGCAGGTGCAAGCATCATGCATAAGCATGCCGAGTTGCAGTGCGGCATAACAATGCTAGGCTTGAAGCCATTGCGGCGGACCGTGGCGGGGATTTTCGGAAGTGACGGGATTATTCTTGATGCGCGGGATGATGGCCGCGCTGGTCTGGATTACGCTCGTATCCGCAGTCGACGCCGAGACGCTCGCGGCAACGATCGACAATTGGGGGCTGCTCGGCTCCTGGGCGATCGATTGCTCGCTCCCGCCCGATCGCGACAAGGGCGCAATGCTCACCTACGAGGTCAGGCCGGACGGCCGGGTGATGTATCGCCGCGACTTCGGTGATGCCAGAGATGAGAACGAAGTCGTGGGTGCTTCGACCGACGCAGACGGCCTGCTCAACATCATGGTGTTCTTCCCATCGCTGCATCAGGCGCGCGAGTTTGGCCTCGCATTGCAGGAGGACGGCAGCCTGCGCGCGATCTTCAATCGCGGCGAGCGCGGCGACTACACCATCCGCGACGGCAAGTTCGTCAAGACCGGCGCGCCGACACCTGCGCAGCACCGCTGCGGCAACAGCACGTGAGTGCACGCAAGCCGAAACTGAACAACCGTTCAGAATTTTCCTGGCGGTTCCTCCGGAACGTTCGCGCGCATGCGCGGTTTAAATTGGCGTTCATTGGAGGAGGACATCATGAGGAAGCTTGGCTATGTCGTCGCGGCTCTCGGCGCACTTGCGATCGCGGTGCCGACGATGGCGAGCGCCGAGACGGTGGTGATCAAGAACCATCATCACGGCCCCTACGGCGCCCGCGCCGAATTCCGCGAGCACCGTGACTACGGCATGCATCGTGGCTGGCATCATCACGGCGACAGGGTTGTGGTGATCAAGCGTGGCCACCGCCACTACGACTAATGCGCACGCTGAAATGGCCCCGGTGGGGCCATTTCCTTGCATGCGCACGCGGCAAGATCAGTCCCATGCCGGCGCGAAGCCGGGATTGACGCAGCGCCTGTCCTTGGGCAGCGCGGCGATTTTTCTGCGATCGTCGTCATCGAGCGTGATCTTCAGCGCGTCGAGATTGGCCTTTTGGCTCTCCGGCCGCGACGCCTTTGGAATCGCCGCTACATCCTTCCGATCGAGCAACCACTTCAGCGCGACCTGCGCAGCGGTCGCGTTGTGCTTGCGGCCAATCTCGCCCAGGACCGCATCAGAGGCGACGCGTCCCTGCGCCAGCGGGCAATATGCAATCAGCGGAATCGATTTTGCGACGAGATAGTCAATGACCTTCGATTGGTCGAGCATCACGTGATATTCGATCTGGTTGCAGGCGATCGGCGCCCTGATCTCCTCAACCGCGAGCTTGAGCAGCGCGGTGGTGAAATTGGCGACACCGATGGCGCGGGTCCGGCCCTCTTCCTTCAGCCTCATCAGCGTCTCGAAAACCGCCGGCCAGTTCGCACTCCGCGACGGCCAATGCACAAGATAAAGGTCGACGTGGTCGAGCCGAAGCTTGTTGAGGCTGGCGTCGAAGGCGCTGCGGATCGCGTCCGGTGCGAGGTTCTCGTGCCAGACCTTCGTCGTGACGTGCAGCTCGCCGCGCGGCACGCCGGCGCCGGCAATCGCCGCACCGATCGGCTCCTCATTGGCGTACATCTCGGCGGTGTCGATGTGGCGATAACCGAGCGACAGCGCACTTTCGACCGCGGCGCGGCAGACATCGCCCTGCATGCGGAACGTGCCGAGGCCGAGCTTGGGCATGCTGATGCCCTGGGTTTTGAGATTTTCCATGAGAACATTCCTGACGAATTCCAGCCCGCCGGATGCGCGCCGCAAAGGGCCGCGCAAGCAGAATTTTCGGTGGTGGAAGAGCGATGGCGAGCTGAGCACTATAGCTGGGCGGCTAAGGCGGGGCCAATCAAGATCGGGTTAGCTGGCGCCAGCCTCTTACGAATGCTGTGCCACCACGGCAGGCCGCACTTGCGGCTGCGGGAGGATGTCAACCGACCAGAGGTCGCGGTTGTCGACGTCCTTCAGCGTCACTGTCATGACTCCCGTGCGGCCATCGATGTCCACGCGGCCGAAGAACTGGAGTCCGAAGCAGGGCGCAAGGTTCTCACCCTGCTCGGCATTGCAGCCATGCTGGTACATCGCGACCGGTCCAAAGGTGTTGTCGAGCTCGCCCGGTCCCCAGGTGCCGGCATGGAGGGGGCCTGAGACGAACTCCCAGAACGGTTCGAAATCCTGGAAGACCGCGCGGTTGGGATCGTAGTAGTGCGCCGCCGTGTAGTGCATGTCGGCGGTGAGCCAGACGATGTTGCGCTCGCCGGCGCGCCTGATGAAGGACAGCAGATCCGCGATCTCGTGCTCACGCCGGTCGGGCGGACCGTCGCCGAGCGCGACGGCGTCGAGGCTGATCAGCCCGATCGGCAAGTCGGCCGCGATCACCTTCCAGGTCGCGCGCGAAGCGGCGAGTTCCCGCTTCAGCCAGGCGAGCTGCTCGCGGCCCAGGATCCAACCGTTGCGGTCCTCGCCCTTGTTCCAGGTGCCGTCGCGGTAGCTACGCATGTCGATCATGAAGACGTCGAGCAGCGGCCCGTAAGCAATCTTCCGATAGATACGGCCTTGCAGCTGCGGGATCTCGCGGATCGGCATGAAGTCGAAGAACGCGCGCCGGGCGCGCGAAACAAGGCGCGAGGTACCGTTGGCATCAAAGCCGGTCTCGTCGACGCTGCCATAAGGCGACCAATCGTTGGTAACCTCGTGGTCGTCCCATTGCGCGAACATCGGCACCTCCGCATGGAAGGCGCGGAAATTCTCGTCGAGGTGATTGTATTTGTAGTTGCCGCGAAACTGCGCCAGCGTGTGCGCGACTTCCGATTTCTCTTCGGTAACGAGGTTGCGCCAGATCTCGCCGTTCGGCAGCTTCAGTTCGGAAGGAATGGTGCAGTCCGCATAGATATGGTCGCCCGAATGGATGAAGAAGTCCGGACGGTTGTCGAGCATCGTGCGATAGGTGCGCATGCCGCCGCGCGACGTATCGATGCCCCAGCCCTGCCCGGCGGTGTCGCCGGACCACACGAAAGAGACCGACTGGCCAGCGGCCGGCGCGGTGCGGAAATGTCCCGTGCGCGTCTCGCCGGCAACGCCGGTCGCGATGTCGTCGAAGCGCACGCGATAGAAGATGTCCTGCCCGGGCGGGAGGTCGCGCAGCAGCACTTTTGAGGTGAGGTCGGCATCTGGCAGTGCGTTGGCGGATGCCGCGGACAGGATCGTCTTGAAGCTTTCGTCGGTGGCACATTCGACCTGCATCCGCGCGGGCCGATCGGCGCGCGACCAGATGACGGCAGAGCCTTCGGACACGTCGCCCGATTGGATGCCGCCCGCAATCAGCGGGCGGTCAGCGGCGAGGCTGAGATTTGGTTTGGCGAGAGGGCCGAGACCGGCGAGCGCGAGGGAGGATGCAGAGCGGACGAGAAACTGCCGCCGGGTCCATGCGCGCGATGCGCGGAGCGTTGCCATTCAGGAAACCTTCGTCGAATCGCGACGAAAGGTGCCTGCGCTCCTTGACTCCAAGCCGACGGTTTTTTGACTCCGCGCCCACCGTTTTGCGACGGACGGATGACGCTGCGCGTCAACGTTTCCAGTTGCAGATGCCGCCCGACCTGCACGGCCAGGTCTGGACGCGAGCGTCCATAGCCTGCGCGTCCAGCGGATTCGTGTGCCGATGCGCAAGCTTGGTGCGGGCAACGCCACGCGGTTGCGCGCTCTTCGCGCGAGCAACCCGCTGCTCCGGCGCCTTCACGCGCTCGGTCGCGACCGTCTTCGGCGTGACGTCAGGCACGGCACGCGCCGCGTCACTTCTTGCTTCCACCTGGACCGGCGCGAACTGCGTCGTCGGCCCAAGCCGTTTCGGCGACAGCACCGCCTTGGAGAGATCGAGGCCGAGATATTCGTGAGGCTTGTAGTCGTCAGCCATCGCCGCGTTGCTGCATGCCAGCACGAGCGCGGTGGCGAGGCCGAAAGAAACACCTTTCAGGACCAAGAACAGCCTCCTGAAATTCAACTAAGGGCAATTTTACCCTTATTTAGGAGGCGCGAGGCGGATTTCCAGCGGCAGATTGTCATCAGGGTTAGCGGCCGCCGAAGTCGATCCCCCGAGTCACAGGCCTTTCGCAGGCTCAGGAACCTCCGGCCAGCATCTTGACCAACCGATAGAGATACTCCTGTCCCTTGTAGAACGACGCCACGGGAACACGCTCGTCCTTGCCATGGATGCGGTTTTCCCCAATGTCGATCGCCATGCCCGAATGGCCGTAGGTCGGGATGCCCGCATTGCGCAGGTAGCTGCCGTCGGTGGCGCCGGAACTCATGACCGGGAGCACGATGGCGCCGGGGTAGAATTCGCCCGAGAGCTTCTCGATCGCGCCTATGATCTCCTCGTGCAGCTCGCTGGGGGCGCTGATGACAGCCGTATCGATCTGCGTCAGCTTGATGTCGGGATCCGCCAGCACCTGCTCCAACGTCGCCTTGATCTCCTCGACCGGTTCGCCCGGCATGATGCGGCAATTCACCTTGGCGCTCGCCGACTGCGGCAGCGCGTTGATGGCATGCCCGCCCTGGAGCATCGTCGCAACACAGGTGGTGCGGAGCTGGGCGTTGTAGACGGGGTTCGCAGCGAGCCGGACAAAGGACAGCGCCGCCGGATCTGGCTTGTCCGACATCACGGCGCGCATGTCGGCCGCGGTCTGTTCGTTCTCGAACTGCGCGCTCTTTTCGAAATAGCCGCGCGTTGTCGCGTTCAGCTTGAGCGGGAAACTGAACTTGGACAGGCGCACCAGGCCTTCGGCGAGCTTGTAGATCGCGTTGCTCTTGCGCGGCACCGAGCTGTGACCACCGGGATCGGTGACGTCGAGCTGGAAGCTGACGGGGATCTTTTCGCTGGTCTGGACGCCGACGCGGATCGGCTTGCCGTCCTTCAGGCCTACGCCGGCGCCCTCGTTGAGCGCGAATTCGGCGTCGATGAGGTCGCGCTTGTTCCGGATCAGCCACTGAATGCCGAGACCGTCTCGGTCAAATATCTCCTCGTCCGTCTCCAGCGCGACGATGATGTCGCGGTCGGGCTTGTAGCCCTCCTGCTTGAAACGAATCATGCTGGTGATGAAGGCGGACGCCATATACTTGTCGTCGGCCGTGCCGCGACCGTAGTAGTAGCCGTCCTTCTCGGTGAACTTGAACGGATCGACCGACCAGTCCTCCCGCAGTGCCGGCACGACGTCGAGATGCGCGACCAGCAGGATCGGCCTGCGTGCACTGCTGCCGTGCAGACGGCCGACAAGATTGCCCTTGCGCGGCGCGGGCGAGAAGACGTGGACGTCCGAATCGGGAAAGCCCGCCGCCTTCAGTCGCGCCGCCATCGCTTCGGCCGCGCGTGCGGTGTCGCCGGTCGCGGTGGTGGTGTCGATCTCAACGAGTTCCTTGTAAACGTCATGGGAAAGCTGTTGCTGCGGGCTCAGGCCTTCTGCAGCCACCGCCCCGCCGGTGAGCAGCAGGGCCGCGCACGCCACCAGGATGAGCGCGTTCCGGCCTGAAACACCGTTGTTGGTGATCGTCGTCTTCATCGCGTGCTCCAGAATGCAGCCTCGCTGAATTCAGACAGCGGAGGCGCGCTTTGGCAAGCGCGATCGTTCTGCCGTTTTTGCAACCGCCCCCGTCTTATTTCGCGTCCTTCACCGCGATCACCTCGATCTCGACCAGGAAGCCGGGATTGGCAAGCGCAGCGACGCCAACCACCGAACGGGCTGGAAGGTTGGGCTGGCTGCCGCCGTAAAATTGGGTGTAGCCCTCCATGAAGGCCTTGAAGTCCATCGGTGCCGACGCATTGTGCACCAGGAAGACCTGCATCTTGACGACATCGCCCATGGTGAGGCCGAGCCCCTCCAAAATGCCTTTGATGCGGTTGAGCACGCCGACAGTCTGAGTTTTGGTGTCGCCATAGGCCTCTCGGCTCTGAGGATCGGCATTCTTGTTGGCGGCCGGCGGCACCTGGCCGCTGACATAATAGGTCGTGGCATTGCCGGTGACCTGCACCGCCTGCGCGATCGGAAAGGTCGAGTTCGGAATGGGGTGCCGGATGACCTCGGCGTGAGCCGTGCCCGCATGGGCAATCGCAAGCAGCGCGCCAATGACGGCCGCGGTGGTGAATTTCATTGGCTTCCCCTCTTGCCGGGACGTCAACGACGCGCGTCCCTCACCTCGTTCGCCGTCACTGCATCGCCGTACGCATTGCCGAAATGCGTGCGCAGATAATTCACGACGGCGGCGATCTGCGCATCCGTCATCATCTCGCCGAACGGAGGCATGGCGCGCCGGCCGTTAAGCACGAGATAGACGGGATAGCCGCGCGCTTCCAGATTCTTGTCGGCGACGAGCGACGGATAGGCGCCGGCGCCGGAGGCCCCGCCGGCATCCGGCATGTGGCAGCCCTGGCAGACATTGGCGAATAGCTCCTCGCCGGTGGTCTCCGCAAAATTGAAGCCCGAGCTGAAGATGCGGTTTTCGGGACCGTCATGCGCCCGCGCGGTTGCCGACAGCATCATGAGGGCCGACAAGGCAAGCCGCACCGGCCATCGCTCCCATCGAAAACCCTCACTCATCATGTTCTCACCACGCGGTCATGCAGCCTCGCAATCGCGTCAAGCGCGGAGAGGATCGCACCCTCCTGCCAGGCCGGCAGTGCGGAGGCGTGCTCGCCCGCGAGCACGATGCGGCCGTCGATCTGACAGAGGTTGTCGTAGTGCGCGGCGCGCGTCTCGTCGCTCCAGTCGCCGCTGCAACCGAGCACGAAGGGCACCCGGTGCCATGCGACGGCGATGCCATTTTCGAATTCGCTTTTGTATTGCGGGTGAATGACGGCGCCGAACTCGACGGCGCGCGCGATCCGCTCGGCCGGCGACATCGCAGTGAATTCGTAGGAGTTAGGGCCGTCGAACAGATAGGCGCCGAGCAGCACACCGCGCCCGGCGCGGTTGTAGTGATAGTTCGGATAGGCGATCTGGCGGATCGGGAGATCGGTGTAGCTGATGCCGCCATAGATTGCCTCGTCCTCCTCCCAGAACCGACGCTTGAATTGCAGGCCGATCTTGACGGAAGCGGCATAGGGAACGGCATCGATCGCCGACTTCATGGCGGCGCTGACGTCAAGCGGCAATTGGCTCAGAATCGTCAGCGGGATGGTGCAGACACACCAGTCGGCATGGACCTGCTGCACCGCGCCGGGCTTCTTGGCATCGACATAGCTGACGGTGACGCCGCGCGCGTCCTGCTGGATCTGCGTCACCTTGGCGTTGTAGCGGATGAGATCGCCGACCTCCTTCGTAAAGGCCTTGCCGATCATGTCCATGCCGCCGACCGGCTGGAACATCGTGGTCTGAAAATTGTAGTGCGCAAAGCCGCGCAAATAGCGCCAGAGCCGCGACTTCAGCACTTCCGACAGACCCACCGGTTCGCTCGGCTCCGGCATCGCGGTCAATCCGCCACCGGGATCCTTGGTGTAGCCGCGGAATTCCGCCGAGATCAGATTTGCCTTGTAGCCATAGCCATTATCGAGCGCGCCCCAGGAGCGCAGCGCCTGGAGCAGGATCTCCTGATCCTCCTTCGAGACGGTCTCGTCGAGCTTGCCCTGCTGCGTGACCTTTGCGAGCAGCTCGGCGATCTGGCCCTGGAAATCCGCCTTTACGGCGCGCAGGCGCTGCGGCTTGCCGTCGAAGGCGCGCACCGAATGCAAGAGGGCGTTGTGATTGAGCTGATTGAACGGCTCGAGAGCGACGCCCAGGCGCCTGCAGTAATCGAGCAGCGCGCGGTGATGATAGGGAATGCGCCACGGTCCGGGATTGAGATAGAGACCATCCTCGAACTCGCACACCTGCTTGTGGCCGCCGAGCTCGGTGAAGGCATCGCCGCCACGCAGCGTCCAATTGCGGCCGCCGGCACGACCGTTGAATTCGAGGATCTGGACTGTGTAGCCTGCCTTGCGCAACTCCAGCGCCGCGGTCATGCCGGCAAGGCCCGCGCCCAGCACGAGCACGGAGGCGCCTTTGGGATCGCCTTCCAGCCGGATCGGCCCCTTGTAGCGCGATTCCGATGCGAGCCCGAGGCTCGTCATCGCATGATACATGGCAGCGCTGCCGGCTACCGTGCCGATCAACGCAAGAAGATCACGTCGCCTGACGGTTACGGGTTCGCTGTCCATGGCGTTTCGGGAGAGGCCCCAGTCCTGACCCGTCAGCAAACAGTACGCCGCGGAGCGAGGCAACACACGCGTTGTTGATCGGCTCGCCATGACGCGGCGCGATGAGGATCGCTGATCGCGATCCTCATCGTTTGGGTCGCAAATTCAACGTCACGCGACCTTGCGCGCCGCCGCCTTGCCGTCGAGGAAGCCCATCAGCCTGTCGCGGATGATCTCGTCGGCCTCGCTCATGATGCGGTCGACGAGTTCCTTGCAGGAGGGAATGTCGTGGATGAGGCCTGCGACCATGCCGCAGCTCCAGGCGCCGGCATCCATCTCGCCCTCGATCATGATTCTGGGATAGACACCAGCCACCTGGTCGTGGATGTCGTCGATCTTCAATTTGTCGCGCTTATCGCGCTCGATCTCCAGCAGACGGTCGACATTGGCGTTCTTCAGCACGCGCTCGGTGTTGCGCAGCGCACGCATGATCAGGCGGGTATCGAGCTCGCTCGCTGCGACCAGCGCGTTCTTCACGTTCTGGTGCACCGGGGCTTCCTTGGTGGCGATGAAGCGCGTGCCCATGTTCATGCCGCTGGCACCCAGCGAAAGTGCTGCGACGAGGCTGCGTCCGTCGGCCATGCCGCCGGAGGCAACGAAGGGGATCTTCAGCTCCTCCGCCGCGCGCGGCAGCAGGATCATGTTGGGGATGTCGTCTTCGCCGGGATGGCCGCCGCATTCAAAGCCGTCGACGCTGACCGCATCGCAGCCGATCCGCTCGGCCTTCAGGGAATGGCGCACCGAAGTGCATTTGTGGATCACCTTGACGCCGGCTGCCTTCAGCGCCGGCATGTATTGCTCCGGGCTGCGGCCCGCGGTCTCGACGATTCTGACACCACCCTCGACGATGGCTGCAATGTACTCGGGATAAGGCGGTGCCGAGAAAGTCGGGAGGAAAGTGAGGTTCACGCCGAACGGCTTGTCGGTCATCTCGCGGCACCGCGCGATCTCCTTGGCGAGCAGCTCCGGCGTCCTCTGGGTGAGCCCGGTGATGATGCCGAGTCCGCCGGCGTCGGAGACGGCGGAGGCGAGCTCGGCAAAGCCGACGAAATGCATGCCGCCCTGGATGATCGGGTGCTCGATGCCGAAAAGTTCGGTGATCGCGGTCTTCACGTAAGCGTCCTCCTCCCGGATGTTTGTCTGGCGCGAGTTTAGCCGTAGATCCGCGCCACGGTCACCATTTCTCTCCGAAGGGACGGATCTCCATCTCGAAGGTCCAGGCGCTCTTGGGCTGCTGATAGAGCTGCCAATAGGACTCCGCGACCGAGGCCGGCGGCATCAGGAGATCGGGATTGTCGAGCGCATCGGGACCGAGCGCCTCCAGGCGACGCTGCCGCACCCATTCGGTATCGACACCGGAATCGATGATGAGATGCGCGACGTGGATGCTCTTCGGGCCTAGTTCGCGCGCCATCGCCTGGGCGACCGCGCGCAGGCCGAACTTGGCGCTGGCGAACGCCGCATAGCCGCTGCCGCCGCGCAAGGAGGCCGTCGCGCCCGTGAAGAAGATGTTGCCTCCGCCACGCGGCAGCATCAGCCGCGCCGCCTCGCGCCCGGCAAGGAAGCCGGAATAGCATGCCATCTCCCAGACTTTGCGGAATACGCGCTCGGTGGTGTCGAGGATCGGAAAATTGACGTTGGCACCGACATTGAAGATGCAGACCTCGAGCGGCGCGTGCTTGTCGGCGTCATTGAGGAAGGAGATGATCTCCTCCTCCTTGCGCGCATCGAGCGAGCGGGCGTGGATCTCGCCGCCGGCCGCTTCAACGTCCTTCACCAGCGGTGCGAGCTTGTCGCCGTTGCGACGGCCGGCGAAAACGGTGAAGCCTTCAGATGCGAACTTCTTCGCGATCTCGGCGCCGATATAATCGCCGGCGCCGATGATGGCAGCCGTGGCGTTTCGCTTGGACAAGGTCGCCTCCTCATGAGGGCTGCGCCGTGGCGGTATCGACCGCCCACGCAGCACAGGTCGTCGGGTGATATCGACAGCAAACCTATAGTTCTAAAATAGAACTGTCAAATTTTCGCTGCACTTCCAGGGTAGTAGGCCAAAATATCCTGATCTTTCAGATTAGTTCCTTTTTCAGACTTAGGTCATTGGACCGTTGCGAACGGCCAAGCAATTAATGCCCGCGCGCCGGGGCATGCAGGTCGATCGGACGAAGCATCGCAGCGACGGGGATCATCAGGACGGCGATGATCGCAAGCGTCCAGAACACGTCGATATAGGCGAGGAAGTCGACCTGCTGCTGCAAGGTCCTGCCGACCCAGGCGATCGCCTGCGAGGCCGCATCCGATGCATTCGAGCCTTGCGCCTGAAAGAACCGTGTCATCGCATCCACACCCTGCTGATAGCCGAGATCGGACGGCGCAAGATGCTCAATCAGCCGGCTCTGGTGAAATTGCTGGCGCTGCGCCAGGATGGTCTGCGCGAGCGCAACGCCTATCGAGCCGCCGATATTGCGCGCGACGTTGATGAGCGCAGATGCCTGGTTGGTCTTGTCCGGCGGCACGCCATCATAAGAGGCCGTCGTCACCGGCAGGAACAGGAAGGGCAGACCGAGGGCGAGTAAGATGCGCGCCATCGCCGCATAGCCATAGGTGATGTCGCCGTTGAGTCCGGTGAGATGCCACATCGCGACGGCGCAGATGGCCGCACCCGTCATGATGAGATATTTCGGCTGCACCATGCTGACGAGGCGGCCGACCACCGGCATCAGAACCAGCGTTGCGACGCCGCCGGGCGACAGAGCGAGGCCCGCAAGCATCGCCGTGTAGTTCAGCTCGGTCTGCAAGAGCTGCGGAATGAGCTGCGTCGTCGAGATCAGCACCGCGCCGGTGCCCAACATGACTACGAAGCAGGCGCCGAACTGTCGCCGCCCGAGCAGGCGAATATCGACGATGGGATCGTCGCGCAGCAATTCCCAGGGAACTAGCGCTAGCAGGCAAAAAGCGGAAAGACAGGCAAAGGCGACGATCATGTTCGATCCGAACCAATCGTTGCGCTGGCCTTCATCGAGCACGAATTCGAGCGAGCCAAGACCGACCGCGACAAGAATAAATCCGATATAGTCGACACGTAGCCCTCTCGCGAGCAGGGCTGCCCTCTCCTCTTCCGCACCGGATGGTTCTTTCACCAGCGTGCCGACCAGGAACAACGAGACGAGGCCCATCGGTACGTTGATCAAGAACACCCAATGCCAGGAATAGGTGTCGGTGATCCAGCCGCCGAGCGTCGGGCCGATCACGGGCGCGACCACGACGGCGACGCCATAGATCGCGAACGCCTGCCCGCGCTTGTGAGGCGGAAAGGAGTCGGCAAGGATTGCCTGCTCGCTCGTAGCCATGCCGCCGCCA
Organism: Bradyrhizobium sp. UFLA05-112; assembly: GCF_053572325.1. Classification (NCBI taxonomy): domain Bacteria; kingdom Pseudomonadati; phylum Pseudomonadota; class Alphaproteobacteria; order Hyphomicrobiales; family Nitrobacteraceae; genus Bradyrhizobium; species Bradyrhizobium sp. UFLA05-112. Next base: position 47,000 of record NZ_JBANBK010000013.1, read on the forward strand.
CCGAGACCCTGCAAGATACGGAACAGCACCAGAGCCTCGAGACTCCAGGCGAAGCCGCAGAGCAGCGATGCCGCCGCAAAGGTCGCAACGCACATCATGTAGAAGCGCTTGCGGCCGATCACGGTGGAGAGCCAGCCCGAGATCGACAGCACGATGGCGTTGGCGACGAGGTAGCTCGTGATGACGTAGGTACTTTCGTCGAGGCCGACCGCGAGCCCGCCGGCGATGTGGCGTAGCGAGACGTTGGCGATGGTGGTGTCGAGCACCTCCATGAAGGTGGCGATGGAGACCACGAAGGCGATCAGATAGGGATTGTGTCCGCCCGCCGCGGAGCGCTCCGGCGACCAGCCACCCGCCGCCGCGCCACCCTGCGCGATGTCGGTCATCGCACCTTCGTCCAGGGCACGACCGACATGCCCGGTCCCACCGGCAGATCGGCCGGCCAGCTGTCGACCACGATCTTCACGGGCACGCGCTGCACCACCTTGACGTAATTGCCGGTCGCGTTCTCCGCCGGCAGGAGGCTGAATGCAGTGCCGGAGCCCGGCTGCACCGACGCCACGCGACCAGTGAGCTTGCGGTCGGGATAGGCGTCGACGCGGATCTCGACAGACTGGCCAGGCCGCATGTCCTTGAGCTGCGTTTCCTTGTAGTTCGCAACGATCCAGACATCATCGGGCACGAACATCATCAAGCTCTGGCCCGGCGTGACGTAGGTGCCTTTGGCACCGCTGAGCTTGACGACGCGCCCAGGCTGCGCCGCTAGCACGCTGGTGTAGTCGACGTTCAGCCTGGCCTGATCGCGCTGCGCCTCGGACTGCTTCGCCTGCGCCTTCGCACCTTCGAGCTGCGCCTCAAGCGTCTTGATGCCGAGCTCGGCGCTGATTACCGCAGTCTTCGCACGCTCGGTGTTGGCCTGCTGCGCCTGAAGGTCAGAGTGGGTCTGCTGCGCGCGCTGAACAGTGCCGGCGCCCTTCTGGACGAGATCCTGCGCCCGCGCGTCCTCTTCCTGCGCGAATTTGAGCTGGGCCTGGGCCTGTTCGAGCTGTGCCTTGGCCTGGTTGATCTGCTCCTTCTGGGAGTCGATCTGGGCCTCGACGTTGCCGATATTGGCCTGCGAGGCCGCGAGCTGCGCCTCGGCCTGGTCAAGCGCGATCCGATAGTCGCGCTCGTCGATCCGCGCCAGCAGATCGCCGGCATTGACGTGCTGGTTGTCGGTGACAGGGACGTCGGTGACGTAGCCGGCGACCTTCGAGGCGACGGAAAAGCTGCGCGCGGCCACAAAAGCATCGTCGGTCGATTCAAAGTGCCGGATGTTGAGCCAGTAGACGATGCCGGCCACGAGCAGAGCGACCAGGACGAGGGCACCCGCGGCCGTGAGCAGCCAGTGCTCGCGCAGGCGGTCGCGCAACGAGGGCGCGGGTGATGCATCCGCCGCCTCGCGGGCCTTGTTCGAGACGTCCTGGGGGCTGTCCTTGTGCGGGGGCAACAGCGGCTGCTCCGGCAACAGCGGCTGCTCCGCGGACGGCCCACGCGCTCGTGTTTGAGCATCCACGATTCAGTACCTCGATTAGTTCAGACGTACTGACAGCTCGTCCGCATTTCACGCGTGCGACCGCCGTCATGCCCGGTTGACCGGGGCCTCCAGTACGCCGCGGCTCATCCGCGAAGCCACAACCGTCTCTGGAATACTGGATCGCCCGGTCGCGCCGGGCGATGACACCGACAAAGTGGCGCGCGCTTTCGCCCGTTGAGACGAACTCCCCGGCCCTCGCACGGTCAATGCGTCTTGCTCTCGTGCCACTTCTCCAGATCGGGCTTCGCCTCGCCCGATCTCTGTTCCTTCTCCGGATTGCCTTTCCAGGGCTTGTCCGTCTGTGCATGCGATCCCCAGTCGTTTTGCTGTCGGGGATCGTCCGTGGGCTTTTCCCTGCTCATCGGAAACTCCTATTCGGAATTTGCGCTAGATGATCGGCACGCCATAGTAGGCGTTCAGCGCGCGCACCTTGGCCTCGTCGCTCCAGTTCCACTCGGCGGCCTGGCCGTAGTGTGGGGCACCGCGCAACTCCTTGGCGGTGATGCCGGTGACGTAGCCGCCGAGGTCGGTGTCGTATTTCAGAGACTGCCAGGGCAGCGGATAGTGATCGTTGCCGAGCCCGAGGAACCCGCCGAACCCGAGCACGGCGTAAGAAACCCTGCCGCTCTTCTTGTCGATCATGACGCGCTCGATCGAACCGATCCTGTTGTGGTCGACGCCATAGACCGAAGTCCCCTCGACCTTGTCGCTGCCGATCAGCGCGCCTGTTTCGCTTTGATCCATCATGGTGAGATCTCCGTTGAGACTCGCTTTTGCGGATCAACCAAACCGCGAAGCGATCGTTCCGGCGCTCCCGCCACGTGTTCCCCGCCGCGGCCTGGAACAAGGCTGAAAAGCAGCGGTTTTCCCTGACGCGAATTCAAGAGCACCGCGCGCCATATGCTCGAATCCATCCTGCCTTGAAAGGAGTGAGACATGAGCGACTTCCGCGACATCCAGCATGGCGTCAATGATCCCGTCGGCGGCGTCGACGTGAAGCGGCGGATTAACAACAACGAGACCCCGCATGAGAGGGCGCAGCGCTACGCCGACGTGCGCGCGATGCCGAGTGCGCAAGCCGGCGAGCCGTTCCTGCCTGAAGGGCTACGGCGGCCGCCGACCAAGCCGCTCAACCCGCGCACCGGCCGCAATCCGACTGACTAGCGGGGGCATTGGAACAAGCGCTCAAACCGAATGTTGGTCGCCCCACAACACCAGCGCGGCGACCACGTTCTGAACGCCGCCAAGTCGGAGGATGAGGAACCATGAGACGCACACTGATCGCAGTCGGCTGTTGCCTGCTCGCAGGCCCCGTGCTCGCGCAATCGGTCGGCGAGAAAACCGGCGTGAACTCGGTGCTCGGCGTGGCTCCCGCCACGGCCGATTTCGTCAAGGAAGTTGCGATCAGCGACATGTTCGAAATCGAATCAAGCAAGCTCGCCGAGCAGAAGGGCAATGCGCAGGAGAAGACCTTCGCGCAGCAGATGGTGACCGATCACACCAAGACCTCGACGGAGCTGAAGCAGCTCGTCAGCAGCGGCAAGGTCCAGGCGACGGTGCCGACGATCCTCGACAGCTCGCATCAGAGCAAGCTCGACAAACTCAAGGGCGCATCAGGCAAGGATTTCAGCTCGGATTACGACTCCTACCAAGCCAGCGCACACAAGGACGCGGTATCGTTGTTCGAGCGCTATGCCAATGGCGGCGACAATCCCGAGCTGAAGAACTGGGCCAGCAAGACGCTGCCCGCACTGAAACACCATCTCGACATGGCACAGGAGCTCGGCAAGGCGCCGAGCGTCGGCCAGTCCAGAAAGTGAGAACTGCGCCGCTTTGTGAATGCCGACAGACTTGTCGGCATCTCACCGCCTCTTAACTAAAAGCACTAAGAGCGCGATGAGATATCGTCATCGCGCGTCTACGTGCCGAACGAGGAGCCGGATGCACAGGACGTCATCACGCTGATCAAGAAGGAAGGCCGCATCGGCATTGCCATTCCCGGCGACCTTCGGAGCGAAACGTTCTGCAAGGAGCTCGTCGAACGCACGATGCAGGGCCTCGGCGGGCTCGACGTCATCGTCTGCAACGCCGCGCGGCAGCAGGCACGCGACTCGATCCTCGATGTCTCCTCGGATGATTTCGATGCGACAATGAAGACCAATATCTACGCGCCGTTCTGGATCATCAAGGCGGCGCTGCCGCATCTGAAGCCGGGGGCCTGCATCATCGGCACCACGTCGGAGCAGGCCCACGATCCCTCGCCCTACGCACGGACCAAGGCGGCGACGATGAACTACGTCAAGTCGCTGGCAAAGCAGCTTGGCCCAAGCGGTATCCGCGTCAACGGCGTCGCGCCAGGCCCGATCTGGACGCCGCTTCAGGTCTCCGGCGGAAGCTGGAAAAGTTCGGCGGCCAGACGCCGATGGGTCGTCCCGGCCAGCCGGCGGAACTCGCCTCGATCTATGTGCAGCTGGCCGCAGCGGACGCGAGCTACGCCACGGGGCAGATCTATGGTTCGGCGGGCGGATCGGGGCAGCCTTAAAGGCCACGGAAGCGGAACTTCGCTCGCGCCCCCGCTTTACAACCTTGACACGGAGCTCCTTCGCCGACCGACCAACGATGGCACTCGCTACAGTCAAGCCGACCTGGATCGATATTGCGATCGCCGATGAAATCGCCGCTCATGCCAACCCACGCATGGAAGAGGCCGCGGAGGCCCTCACTTGGGGCGCCGACGAGCACGTGCTGCTGGCCCTCGCCGCCGCCGGCTGGCTCTACGCCTCGACGCGACGTCCGGCAGCGCGGCCGGTTGCCAACCACGTGCTTGCGGTGTCGCTCGTGACGGCGGTGCTGCCGCATATTCTGAAATCGGTCTTTGATCAGACCAGGCCGGACAGGCTCACCATCCGCGGCCATCGCCGCGGCATTCCGATGTCGGGGAAATCGCGCGACGCCTTTCCATCCGGACATGCCGTTCACATGGGTGCGCTTGCCTCTGCTGCTGGCCTGTTACCGCGCGGTCCGCGTCGCGCTTTGCGCGCCGTTGCCATCGGACTGTCGCTGACACGCATCGTCCTGCTGGCGCATTGGGCGAGCGACGTGGTGGCGGGCTTTGCGCTCGGCGCCGCGGTCGAGCGGCTGTTGAGACCGCGCGCGCTCATGAAGCGCAATGCGCGGGAACGGCCGTGACGGAGCAGGTCCTACGCTTCGTTGCGGGAGGCCTGATCGTATCCGCCTTCGCGATCCTGAGCGACATGCTGCGGCCCAAGAGCTTTGCCGGCCTGTTGAGCGCCGCACCCTCGGTCGCGCTGGCGACACTCGGCATTGCCGTCGCCCAGCATGGCGCGACTTACGCCGCGGCCGAAAGCTGGACAATGATCTATGGCGCCGTTGCGCTCGCCTGCTACAGCTTCGTCGTGTGCCAATTGCTGATGCGATGGCACATGGCGGCACTGTCCGCGACGATCATCTCTTTCGTCGTCTGGCTCGCCGTCGCGTTCGGACTGCTGACGAGCTTCGGGGGATTCACGTGATGCCCGTCAAGCTGTCGACGTCATCCCTGAAGCAAACGCATTGGTACGAATATCTCATCCGTTTCGTGCTCGGCGGTGCCGCGACCGTCCTGGCCGGTCTCATCGGCAAGCAATTCGGTACGTCCGTGGGCGGCCTGTTCCTCGCGCTGCCCGCGATCTTCTGTGCCAGCGCCACGCTGATCGATCGCCACGAACGCCACAAGAAGGAGAAGGCTGGTCTGAGCGGCGAAAGACGTGGCCGACAGGCTGCCGCACTCGATGCCGCGGGCGCCGGATTGGGAAGCGTCGGCCTCGTCACCTTCGCAGCTGTGTTCTACATCACCGTCCTGGCAAGCGTTGCAGTGGCCTTCGCAGTCGCGCTGCTCGCGTGGGGAATCGTTGCCGTGTCGATGTGGTGGCTGCGTCGCAAGCTGCGCGTCGCACGCCATGACCGGCAGCACGGCCACACATCTGCCGACCGGCTAGCGTCGTAGTGACAGAAACTCGTGCATCTCGGCGGCAGACTGAAGCTGCTCGAGACGCGCCAGAAGCAACTCGCGCTGCCGTCCACCTCGCAGTTTTGCAAGCTCGTCCTCGAGCCGGCGACGGTGCTCTTCGAGCCGTTGCTCGAATGTGTGGGGATCAGAACGTTTCCGTTTCCGCATCGCGACCTCGTGGGGGTTGCAGGCCCGGGCTATTGGCCCACCGGTCGAGTTGCTCAATCACCCTCCGATGACTTGGCCGGCGCGGCTCCGGCGCCTCGGGCTCTTCGGATAGTCTGCGCGGCAGTCTGACCTGATCGGGCATCGCTTCTCTCCAGTTTCTTGGAGCGATATTGAAGTCCAGCATGCACACTTATAGCCGCTCCCGCAATTACATAAGTTATTGATTTTGCGTGATAAATTCACTCATTTGGCGAAATTTGAGGAGCTTGCGGAACCCGCGCCGAGTTGGTTCGTTGAGTAAACTACTAACCTTGCCAATTTTGAGTGGCTGAACATGAACGATCTTCGCGCCGAGCGACTGCAAGTCATGCTCTCGCCTGAAGAACTGAGTGCAGTCGACGATTTCCGCTTCCGCCACCGCATGCCGACACGCGCCGCCGCGGTGCGCGAACTTCTCAAGCTTGGTCTCGCCAGTGCCGGCATCGATGGCCTGGCTGGTGTCAAGTCGAGCGACTATGGCGTGTTCGGTCGCGGCCCTGCCGGCCACACGCCGAGCGATGCCGAGGATTGATCGCACTTGCGAGAGCACAACGGCAAACGACCCCGGCACGGGTATGCCAGGGCCGTCCTTGGAGATTGCTTCCGGCCCACCGGGGTATGAAGCCGCAAGCAATCCACTTACGCGTCCGAGATGAATTCGTTCCTCTAGGTCTCAACCGGTCGGCGGCGTGCCGGAATCATCAGGGGTCATGCCCGACCCCGGCGTCTTGGCCTGATCGTTCAACTCGGGATCGCGCGTTGCTTCCTTCGACGGCGAACCCTTCGCACCGGATTTGTGTACGGACTGCGCGCGCTGCTTGTCGCGCGGCTGCTCCTCGGCGCGCTTGTCGCGAACGATGCCATGGTTGGAATGCGTCATGATTGTACTTCCCGCGTTTCGTCTGTCTTAAAGACGCTTACGCGCCGCAACCGCAATGGTTCCGGAGCAGCGGGGAATCAGGGAGGTCAACCGTGCCTAACTGCGCGCATGCTGCGCGACAGGCCGCGACGAATGCGCCAAATGGACTTGCCGCAGCGTCGTCACCGTCGCGAAGGTGGCGGAAATGCCAAACGCCATGATGAGGACGAACAGAGCCAGACGGGGAGCCATTGCAATCCTCCTGCTGGAAATGAACAAACGGGGTCTGTAGTGACCTTACTCCGGATCATCGTCAGTTGGTCGCGCATCGTCCGTGAGCGGTCTCACACGAGGACTCACGAACGCGAGAGCGGCTATGATGTCGGCTTCTTTTGCGGCACGCGTTGGGTGACTGGCGGGATTTCGCCGTCGAGCCAGTCCTGCTCCTCCGCCAGCGCCGACCAGGCTTCCGCCATCCGCTGGTAGCGTTTGAAGGCGGGTTGTCCCTCGGCCCGCTCGGCAAGATGCAGGCAGTTCTCGGCGTTTTCCCTGAAAATATCGGATTGCTTCATATCGGACAGGTGGGAAGCAAGGGTGCTGCACGCAACCGCCCTTACCGGATCGTAATGTCGCGGGAACTTCTGCTGCAACCCGCTATTGACGGTCCATGCGCATGATCGTCGCCACCGTCCTGTTGTTCATCAACACCGCCGTGCTCGCCGACAGTAGCGACGAGCGAACATGGGCAGGGCACGATTCCGTGCGCACACCGACGGCAACCGACGTCATCAGCGGCCTCTATGCGTTCGGGCGATTCCAGCAAGGCCTGCTCGAGAGCGCCGATCTCAGGGGCAATCAGGAGGTCAAGACCCTGGCGATCTCGCGGGCCGAGGATGCAGCAAAGCGCGACAAGGCGCTGAAGCAGATCCAGCAAGCGATCGGCGCCGAGCCGAACGTTCGCAAGGCCTCGACAGCGGGCGCCGCACTCACCGGCCCCGACGACTCTGAAGGGCCGACCTACGTCAGGCAATTCTACGCGGCGCAAGTCGCCGAATATGAAGAGACCATCGCCCTGCTCGAGCGCTATCTGCGAGCGCCCGACAATGACGCGCTCAGCGTCTTCGCGCGCGAACAATTGCCGGTCCTGCGGTCGCAGCTCAGGGACGCCGCGCGTACGATGGCCGACAAGTAGACACTCACCGTTCGGGATGATGCTGCTCGCTCTCCGGCTTCACGGTGCGATTGCTCTCGGGCATCTTGTCCCTGCCCTGGTCGCCATTGTTGTCCCGGCCGCCCGAGGTAGATGTGCCGCTGCCGCTCCGGCTCGGCTGCGTTGCCGCTCCCGTTGTCGGTGCGGAGCCGGGTGTAGCTGAACTCGCCGCCGGGTCTCCCGTGACGGCCCCTCGGCCGCTCGGTGCACCGTTTTGCGCATAGGCCGCGCCGGCGATCAGCAAGGTGGCCGCAATGGCTACGGTTACTATTCTCATAACACGCTCCTTCTTTTCACGGGCTAACCGGAGGTCGCGCGCTCCGTTCCGAACGTCCCGTTCTGCCGTTCCGCGTTGGGAACGACGCTCGCAAGCCGAAGAAAAAATTCCTGAAATCGATGGAACCCTGTTCCCTCCCCCGCGTTGTCTCGGCCGGGCTGAGCGAGGCAGGTTCCAGTTATTCGTGCTCCAATGTTGTAGCTTGATTTGGAATTTCGCTGACGTTCTATTTCCAGAACTGCGTACTGCTTTGGATTCGGAAACGCACCTGCGGGGGGAATGAAATGAGCGACCTCGATCCCGGACCACTTTCGCAATCCGGTCGTCGCGTCCCCAAACGAAAAGTGAATGGCACTCCGGAAGCCGACTCCCGGCAGGAATTGCTGCTGGCATTGCAAGCGATGCGCAGCGGTGATTTCTCCGTGCGCATGAGCGGCGACTATCTCGGCATCGATGGCAAGATCGCCGACACCTTCAATGAGATCATCGCCGCGAACCAGCGCATGGCACAGCAGCTCGAGCTGGTCGGCCAGGTGGTGGGGCGTGAAGGCAAGACGCGCCAGCGCGTCAAATTCGGCCTCGCCTCCGGCTCATGGGCCGACATGGAAGGCTCGGTCAACACGCTGATCGACGATCTCCTATGGCCGACCCGCGAGGTGACGCGCGCAGTCGCGGCGGTGGCGCAAGGCGACCTGCTGCAAACCGTCAAGCTCGACGTCGACGGCCGCCCCTTGCGCGGCGAATTCTTGCAATCGGCGACCATCGTCAACACCATGATCAAGCAGCTCGGCGTGTTCACCTCCGAGGTGACGCGCGTGGCCCGCGAGGTCGGCACCGAAGGCAAGCTCGGCGGTCAGGCCCAGGTACCGGAAGTGACCGGCGTCTGGAAGGATTTGACCGAGAGCGTCAACTCGATGGCGAACAACCTGACCAACCAGGTGCGCAACCTCGCAGAGGTGACGATCGCGGTGGCCAATGGCGACCTTTCCAAAAAGATCACGGTCGACGTCCGCGGCGAAATTTTGCAGCTCAAGGAAGCCATCAACACGATGGTGGACCAGCTTCGCTCCTTCGCCTCGGAAGTGACGCGCGTGGCGCGCGAGGTCGGCACCGACGGTAAGCTCGGCGGCCAGGCCATCGTGCCCGGCGTCGCCGGCACCTGGAAGGACCTCACCGACTCCGTCAATGCAATGTGTGGCAACCTGACCGCGCAGGTTCGCAATATCGCCCACGTGACCACCGCCGTGGCGCGCGGCGACCTGTCCCGCAAGATCACCGTGGACGTGCGCGGCGAAATTCTGGAGCTGAAGGACACCATCAACACCATGGTGGACCAGCTCAACTCCTTTGCATCCGAAGTGACGCGCGTCGCGCGCGAGGTCGGTACGGAAGGAAAGCTCGGCGGCCAGGCGCAAGTGCCCGGTGTGGCCGGCACCTGGAAGGACCTCACCGACAACGTCAACTTCATGGCCTCGAACCTGACTGCGCAGGTTCGCAACATCGCCGACGTCGCGACCGCGATCGCGAGCGGCGACCTCTCCAAGAAGATCACGGTGAACGTGTCGGGCGAGATCCTTCAGCTCAAGGAAACGCTCAACACCATGGTCGACCAGCTCAACGCGTTCGCCGGCGAAGTGACACGCGTGGCGCGCGAAGTCGGCACCGAAGGGCGGCTCGGCGGCCAGGCCAACGTGCTCGGCGTCGCCGGCACCTGGAAGGACCTCACGGAGAGCGTCAACTCGATGGCGTCGAACCTTACGGCGCAAGTCCGCAACATCGCCGAGGTGACGACGGCCGTCGCGGGCGGCGATCTCTCGAAGAAGATCACCGTGGACGTGCGCGGCGAGATCCTGGAGCTGAAGGACACCATCAACACCATGGTGGACCAGCTCAACGCATTCGCAGGCGAAGTGACGCGCGTCGCGCGCGAGGTCGGCACCGAAGGCAAGCTCGGCGGTCAGGCTCAGGTGCGTGGCGTCGCGGGCACCTGGAAGGACTTGACCGACTCGGTCAACTCGATGGCCTCGAACCTGACCGGCCAGGTCCGCAACATCGCCGAGGTCGCGACCGCCGTGGCCAAGGGCGACCTGTCGAAGAAGATCACCGTGAACGTGTCGGGCGAGATCCTTCAGCTCAAGGAAACGCTGAACACGATGGTCGACCAGCTCAACGCCTTCGCCGGTGAGGTGACGCGCGTCGCGCGCGAGGTCGGCACCGAAGGCAAGCTGGGCGGCCAGGCCGAGGTGCCCGGCGTCGCCGGCACCTGGAAGGATCTCACCGATAGCGTGAACTCGATGGCGGGTAACCTCACCGCCCAGGTCCGCAACATCGCCGAAGTGGCAACCGCAATCGCCGGCGGCGACTTGTCACGAAAAATTACCGTCGACGTGCGCGGCGAGATCCTTCAGCTCAAGGACACGCTGAACACGATGGTCGACCAGCTCAACCGCTTCGCGGGCGAGGTGACACGCGTGGCGCGCGAGGTCGGCACCGAAGGCCGTCTCGGCGGCCAGGCCAACGTGCCCGGCGTCGCCGGGACCTGGAAGGACCTCACCGATAGCGTGAACTCGATGGCGGGCAACCTCACCGCCCAAGTCCGCAACATCGCCGAAGTGACGACTGCCGTGGCGCGCGGCGACTTGTCGCGCAAGATCACCGTCGATGTGCGCGGCGAGATCCTTGAGCTGAAAAACACCATCAACACCATGGTGGACCAGCTCAACGCCTTCGCTTCGGAAGTGACGCGCGTCGCGCGCGAGGTCGGCACCGAAGGCAAGCTCGGCGGCCAGGCACAAGTGCCTGAAGTCGCCGGCACCTGGAAGGACCTCACCGACAACGTCAACTTCATGGCTTCGAACCTGACCGCACAGGTGCGCAACATCGCCGAGGTCGCCACCGCCATTGCCGGCGGCGACCTTTCGAAGAAGATCACGGTCGACGTGCGCGGCGAGATCCTGCTGCTGAAGGACACTCTGAACACGATGGTCGAGCAACTCCGCTCCTTCGCCGCCGAAGTGACGCGCGTCGCGCGCGAGGTCGGCACCGAGGGTCGGCTCGGCGGTCAAGCCGTGGTGCCCGGCGTGGGTGGCACCTGGAAGGACCTCACCGACAACGTCAATCTCCTGGCCGCAAATCTCACCACGCAGGTGCGCAACATCGCCGAGGTCACGACCGCCGTGGCCCGCGGCGACCTCTCCCGCAAGATCACCGTCGATGTGAAGGGCGAGATCCTCGAGCTGAAGAACACCATCAACACCATGGTGGACCAGCTCAACGCCTTCGCCGGCGAGGTGACGCGCGTCGCGCGCGAGGTCGGCACCGAAGGCAAGCTCGGCGGCCAGGCCCAGGTGCCTGGCGTCGCCGGCACCTGGAAGGACCTCACCGACACCGTGAACTTCATGGCGGCGAACCTCACCGAGCAGGTGCGCGGCATCGTCAAGGTCGTGACCGCGGTTGCCAACGGCGACCTGAAGCAGAATCTCACGGTGAAATCGAAGGGCGAGGTCGCCGCTCTGGGCGATACCATCAACAACATGACCGAGACGCTCGCGACCTTCGCCGATCAGGTTACGTCGGTGGCGCGCGAGGTCGGCGTCGAGGGACGCCTTGGCGGCCAGGCCAACGTGCCGGGCGCGGCCGGCACCTGGAAGGACCTGACCGGCAACGTCAATCTGCTGGCGGCGAATCTCACCTCGCAGGTGCGCGCCATCGCGGAGGTCGCGACCGCCGTGACCAAGGGCGACCTGACCCGGTCGATCCAGGTCGATGCCCGCGGCGAGGTCGCAGAGCTGAAAGACAACATCAACACCATGATCACCAACCTGCGTCTCACCACGGACGTGAACACCGAGCAGGATTGGCTGAAGACGAACCTTGCCAAATTCACCAACATGCTCCAGGGCCAGCGCGACCTCACCACCGTCGGCCGTCTCCTGCTCTCCGAGCTGTCGCCGCTGGTGAATGCCCATACCGGCGTGATCTACCAGATCGAGAACGAGGACAGCCCGCAGCTCCGCCTACTAGCCTCCTATGCCGGCGACGGCGCCTATCCCTATCCGCAGGTGCTGCAATTCGGTGACGGTCTCTCCGGGCAATGTGCGCTCGACAAGCGCCCGCGCGTGATCGCGGACATCCCGGCCGACGTGGTGCCGGTCAACTCGGCGCTGCTGCGCGCCGTGCCGAAGAATCTGGTGGTACTGCCGGTGCTGTTCGAGAGCCAGGTCAAGGCTGTGATCGAGCTCGCCTCGCTCGCCTCATTCACGACCTCGCAAATGACTTTCCTGGAGCAGCTCACGGACTCCATCGGCATCGTGCTCAACTCGATCGAGGCGACGATGCAGACCGAAGGCCTGCTCAAGCAGTCGCAACAGCTTGCAGGTGAGCTCCAGGCCCAGCAGCGCGAATTGCAGCAGACCAACGACCAGCTCGAGCAGAAGGCGCAGCAGCTCGCCGAGCGCAACGTGGAAGTCGAGCGCAAGAACCAGGAGATCGAACAGGCCCGCCGCGCACTCGAGGAGAAAGCAACCGAACTTGCGCTGACCTCGAAATACAAGTCCGAATTCCTCGCCAATATGAGCCACGAACTGCGTACGCCGCTGAACTCGATCCTGATCCTCGGCCAGCAGCTCACCGACAATCCGGATGGCAACCTCTCGGCGAAGCAGGTCGAGTTCGCCCGCACGATCCACGGCGCCGGCACCGACCTGTTGAACCTGATCAGCGACATTCTCGATCTTTCCAAGATCGAGTCCGGCACAGTGACGGTCGATGCCGAGGAGATCCTGACCGCGAACCTGCTGGAGACCGTCGGGCGTCCGTTCCGGCACGAGGCGGAGAACCGCAACCTGTCCTTCAACATCGAGGTCGATCCGAACCTCGCCCGCAGCATCGTCACCGACTCCAAGCGGCTGCAACAGGTGCTGAAGAACCTGTTGTCGAACGCCTTCAAGTTCACGGCCGATGGCGGCGTGCGCCTGAAGGTCGCCGATGCGCCCGGCGGCTGGACACCGGATCACCCCGTGCTCAACGCTGCACCGGCAGTGATCGCGTTCGAGGTCTCGGATACCGGCATCGGCATTCCCCTGGAGAAGCAGAAGCTGATCTTCGAGGCCTTCCAGCAGGCCGACGCCGGCACCAGTCGCAAATATGGCGGCACCGGCCTCGGGCTCGCTATCAGCCGCGAGCTCGCAAGCCTGCTTGGCGGCGAGATCCATCTGCGCAGCGCGACTGGCAAGGGCTCCACTTTCACGCTGTACCTGCCGCTCAAATACTCGGGGCCGACGCTCGCGCCACGGGCCGCGCCCACGGCCAACCAGCCGCCCGCGCTCCAGGCGCAGGCGACTGCGCCCGAGCGGGTCATCGAGCAACTTCCTGACGACCGGCTCAATCTCGAGCCGGGAGACACCATTCTGTTGATCGTCGAGGACGACCCGCATTATGCCCGCGTGCTGGTCGATCTCGCCCGCGACAAGGGTTTCAAGGTGCTGGTCGCCGCACGCGGCGCTGAAGCCCTGGAGCTCGCCAAGCAATATCAGCCGACGGCGGTGTCGCTCGACGTCTTCCTGCCGGACATGCTGGGCTGGACGGTGTTGAGCCAGCTCAAGCATAATCCACTGACCCGCCACATCCCCGTGCAGATCATCACGCTGGACGAGGACCGCCAGCACGCACTCGCTCGCGGTGCCTTCTCCTTCGTCAACAAGCCGACGACGACCGAGGGCGTTTCCGCCGCGCTGACCCAGATCAAGGAATACGCAAGGCCGCGGCGCAAGCGGCTCCTCATCGTCGAGGACAACGAAGCGGAGCAGCTCTCGATCCGCGAGCTGCTGCATCACGACGACATCGAGATCGTGGCGACCGACACCGGCGCTGGCGCGCTCTCGACGCTGCGCGACGCTCCTTGCGATTGCGTGGTGCTGGATCTACGCTTGCCGGACATGAGCGGGTTCGAGGTGCTGGACCAAATCCGCAGCGACGAGAGGCTGTCGAACATTCCGGTCGTGGTCTTCACGGGGCGCGAGCTCTCGGCCGAAGAGGATGCCGAGCTCCACACCATGGCGCGCAGCATCGTGGTCAAGGGTGTGGAGTCGCCCGAACGCCTGCTTGACGAGACCGCGCTGTTCCTGCACCGGGTGATCACGGAGCTGCCGACCGAGAAGCAGCGCATGCTGGAGAAGCTGAACAGTTCCGACGAGGACCTGATCGGCAAGACCGCCCTGCTCGTCGACGACGATGCCCGCAACATCTTCGCGCTGTCGAGCGTGCTGGAACGTCGCGGCATGAAGGTGCTGACCGCCACCACCGGCCGCGAGGCGGTGGCGCTGGTGGAATCCAATCCGGAGATCGCGATCGTGCTGATGGACATCATGATGCCGCAGATGGATGGCTATCAGACCATCGGCGTGATTCGGGAGAACCCGGCCTTTTTGCGCCTGCCGATCATCGCGCTGACCGCGAAGGCGATGAAGGGCGATCGGGAGAAATGTCTGGAAGCGGGCGCTTCCGACTATCTCGCCAAACCCGTCAACACCGATCAATTGCTGCTTGCGATCCGCATGTGGCTGCATCGCTGAGTGGGATCCGAATATGGACCACGAAAAGGTCAACATCCTCCTCGTCGACGACCAGCCGGCCAAGCTGCTCGCCTATGAGGTGATCCTGAAGGACCTCGGCGAGAACCTCGTGATCGCCTCCTCCGGCCGCGAGGCGCTGGAAATCCTGCTGAAGAGCGAGATCGCGGTGATCCTGGTCGACGTGTGCATGCCCGAGCTCGACGGCTTCGAGCTCGCGGCGATGATCCGCGAGCATCCGCGCTTCCAGAAGATCGCGATGATCTTCATCTCGGCAATCCAGGTTTCCGACATCGATCGCCTGCGCGGCTACGAGATGGGCGCGGTCGACTACGTTCCGGTGCCGGTCGTGCCGGAGGTGCTGCGAGCCAAGATCAAGGTGTTCGCTGAACTCTATCGCAAGACGCGCGAGCTCGAGCGGCTGAACCAGGAACTGGAGGATCGCGTTCGCGCGCGCACCGCCGAGCTTGAGAGCTCCACCGCCAAGCTGCTCGAGAGCGAGCAACGGCGCAGCATGGCGATCGCCGCCGGCAAGATGGGATCCTGGGACTGGGACTGGATCAACGGCGACTGGATGTGGGACGAAGGTCAGTATCGCATCTTCGGCGTCAGCCCGGAGACCTTCTACGTCACCTCGGCCAGCGTGCAGGCGCTGCTGCACCCCGACGATGTCGATCAATTCCGCAAGGCGATCGCCGAATTCAACACGGGCACGCGCGCCTACGAAGCCGAATTCCGCATTCAGCGGCCGGATGGCGAGGTGCGCTGGTGCGTCGGAACGGCGGCGGCAACGCTGGACGGAAACGGTCGCGTGGTGCGGGTGAGCGGCGTCACTGTCGACATCACCGAGCGCAAGCGCGCCGAAGATCGGCAGAACCTGCTCGCCCGCGAAGTCGACCACCGCGCCAAGAACGCCCTGGCGCTCGCGCAATCAATCGTCCGGCTGACCCGCGCCGACGACGTCAAGACCTACGTCAATGCCGTCGAAGGACGTATCAATGCGCTGGCGCGCGTGCACACCATCCTGTCGCTGTCGAGCTGGCAGGGCGCCGAGATCAACAAGCTCATCGAGGAGGAGCTCGCGCCCTATTCACTCGGCGGCCAGATCCGTCTGTCGGGTCCCGAAGTGCAGCTCGTGCCGGCTACCGCGCAAACGCTGGCGCTGGCGCTGCACGAGCTGTTCACCAATTCGGCCAAATACGGCGCGTTGTCGACACGGTCGGGGCGGCTTGCGATCGGCTGGGAGGTGAGTGGCGAGATGCTCGCGCTGACCTGGGAGGAATCCGGGGGGCCCCTGGTCAGGCAGCCGAAGGCGCGCGGCTTTGGTACCAAGAGCCTGCTCGCGAGCGTCGAGTCCCAACTCGGCGGACAGGCGCAGTTCGATTGGCGCGCCGAGGGTCTTCTGTGCCGCCTCGAAGTGCCGCTGACACGGAAGGCGACGCTGCCGGCAGCCGGAAATTTCGACGCAGCGATCGCCGGCGAATTGCAGCGCGCCTCGGGCTAGCGCCGGGCCCGCACCCTCACCGCCTGCATCTGCAACGGCGCATCAGCGATGCGCCCCTCAAGCCAGGCTTCGCTCCGCTCCAGATCGCGCAATGCCATCGCGTAGCTTCGCGCGGCGCGCTGCTCCGCACCACGCGGCAGCGTGCGCGCCTTGCGCAGCATTTCCGCCGCCGCGTTGCGATAGGCAAGGGAGCGGTACAGAAAGATCACCTTTCCCATTCGAGCTTTCCTTGTCGTTGCTCCAGTCCCGACCTTCTCACGCCTCTCATGAACGCCACCTGAAGATCGCGCACTATGAATATTTGTTCAGGAAGACGCGGCCTCAGAGGAACTCGCGATGATCCAGTGCGTTTTTCCGGACGATTGCCGAGGGCGACAATGCGAACGCGAAAATCGCCACGTTTGGTTTCGACGGCCGGCGCCATCACGTTGATGACGCAGGCGATGATGGGCGCCGCCCTCGGACTCACCTTCGGCCTCGCGCTGGTGCTCATCAATCCTGCCGTTGCGACACTGCTCAGGGCTGGCGGAAGCCCGACCATTTTCGTGTTCGTCATCACACTCGTGACGAGCTTTGCGATCGGCGCAACGCTGACCGGTGCCGTATTCGTTTTGATGGATGACAAGGAAACTTGAAGCACGCGCGACGGCGCATGTTGAGCTCGCGCTGGAACTCTCGCGCCCAATCGCTGTTGGCTCCCTGCGTCAATTTTACTCAAGGGAGTTCCGCGCATGAACAAAACCAAGCTCGCCTTAGCCATGATCCTGGCCACCGGCCTCGCCGCCGCGCCATTGGCTGCCCAAGCCAAAACGCACAAAAAGCACCATTCGTCCGCGACGTCGTCGCAGACCACGACCGGTGCGAACATGAAATCGAGCGGCGGCGGAGCCGCCAATCCATCGAGCCAGGGCAATGTCGGCCCGGGCACCAATCAAGCCGGCAGCATGAACACGCCGAGCAGCTCGAAGTGAGCGCATTTGCACCACCCGGAAGAGCCCCGCATCTGCGGGGCTTTTTCTTGCTTGACAGGATCCGACGCGCGATGCGGCTAACTAAGGCGCAATGAGATGAGGACGAATCGTCATCGCGCTTTGGGATGTTGTTTAAGCATGATCTCTTCGGAAAAAACGCTCCAGACGCTTCCGGATCATGATTTAGCGCCACATCGTGGGGGCACGGTTGAGCGCATCGCGGCCGGCGCGACTGAGTTCGTCGGCCGAGCAGCAGCCCATCCGGATCATCTCGATGACTGTCGCGGCAACGCGCTCGCGCGCGGCCGTCTCGGATGCGGGTATGCCCGCGCAGATCTCAGCGAGAACCGCGCGCAGCAGCGCTGTCGTCTCGGTGTCCGACATCGGAAAACTCCGGCACGTCGCGGGACGTGTCCGACATAGCCCCGTCGGATGTCAGGCATGTTAAGGCTTAAGGTCGGAACGGGACAGCGCTATGCTTTGCGGCTCGCACTTCACGAGGGTTTCGAGCATCGCGCGCTTTCGCGCAATCAAAAGCAGGGCTGCGGCATCGTCGAGGCCCGCACGCTGCAACTGGCGAATGGCTGAGCCCAGTTCGAGAATCTCTGCACGCAGTTTCAGAATCCGGTACGAGTCCGGGTCCTCATCCACGGCGAGCCTCCGAAAAGTTTAGCAGCGAGCAGCGATGCGCTGCGGTTTGCCCGCATTCTTCACCTCGGCGCGTAGTCTTACCCGCTCTCCGATATTAGGCACGAAATCGCCGCCACCGGCCGACTTCCAGTCGGCGATCAGCCGCTTCATGTCCTGGCGCAATCCGAGCAATCGCACCGCGCTTTCGCTGCAATCGCGATCGCGGTTGACCAGGTCGCGCACCGACGTCTCAAGGTCGATCATACCCGACCTTAAAGCACTGATTTTACGACGAATTTCATTAATTCTGTTGTCCATGGCTTGTTAGAACAAAATAAGAACATATAGTCAAGTCACGATTCAGGGATGGAGAGTGGAAATGCGAGTGGAAGGTAAATACGACGCCAAGGATTTCCTCACCGCGCAGATGACGCGGGCCCAGGTCCTGCGGCTGAGGCGGCTGAGCGAGGAAGCCTATCAGCCCGGTCAGTATGCGAGGGATCTCAGCTTCGACGAGGCCGCAAAGCGCATCCAGGCGTTGGAGGCCGAGATCGAGCTTGCCAATTCGTTCTGACCTGCCGGCTCACTTCCGCGCAAAGGCCTCCTTGAGGAAGCAGAGCCCGTCATAGGTAAGCCGCGACTCGCCCGTCTCCCCTCTGGCGATCTCCGCTTCGAGGAAGGTCTCGAGCTCAGGGAGCGCGCGTTCGAACTTGTCGCGCGCGCCCATCATCTCGCAGGTCTCGCGGATGCGTTCGATCGGCCTGTCGAGGATGTTGATCGTGACCATTGCGGTTAATCCGCACTGCTGCCGGTCCGTTCCGCGCGGGATGATTTTGTTCTCCGCCACGCGTCAACCGCCGGCGGTGACGCGCCAGACGGTGTTGCCGGAATCATCCGCAATCAGAAGCGCGCCGGATTTGTCGACCGCCAGCCCCACCGGACGACCGCGCGCCTTGTTGTCGCTGTCGAGAAAGCCGGTCACGACGTCCTGTGCCTTGCCGTCGGGCTGGCCGTCCCTGAACGGTACATACACGACCTTGTAGCCGTTGAGCGTCTGGCGATTCCAGCTACCGTGCTCGCCGACGAAGGCGCCGCCGCGGTAGCTCTCTGGCAGCGCGCTCGCTGTGTAGAAGGCAAGCCCCAGGGGAGCGACGTGCGAGCTCAGCGCATAGTCGGGTACAATCGCGCTTTCCACGAGATCCGGCCGCTGCGGCTGCACGCGCGGATCAAGGTGCTTGCCATAATAACTGTACGGCCAGCCGTAGAAGCCGCCGTCCTTCACCGAGGTCAGATAGTCGGGCACGAGATCGGGACCGAGCTCGTCGCGCTCGTTGACGATGGTCCAGAGTTTTCCGCTCTGCGGCTCGAAGCCGAGCCCGGTTGGATTGCGCAAACCTTCCGCGAACAGGCGCGAGCGTCCCGTCTCACGATCGACCTCCCAGATCGCGGCGCGATCGCGCTCGGCGCCGATCCCGTTCTCAACGATGTTGCTGTTGGAGCCGACGCCGACATAGAGCTTCGAGCCGTCCGGGCTCGCGATCATCGCCTTGGTCCAGTGGTGGTCGATCGGACCGCCCGGCAACGGCGTCAACACCGTGCCGGACGCGGTGATCCTGGTGTCGCCCTCATGGTAAGGATATTTCACGATCGCATCGGTGTTGGCGACGTAGAGATCGTTGCCGACTAACGCCACGCCGAAGGGCGATTTGAGTTGATCGAGGAAGGTGCTCTGCACCTCCGGTACGCCGTCGCCATTGCTGTCGCGCAACAGCGTGATCCGGTTGCTCGCTGCCTCCTCGCCGCCGGACGTCGCCATCTTCTCGATCCAGCCCATGACTACGGATTTGGGACGATGGACCGGCTCGATCGCCGGCGATTTGGACTCGACCACCAGCACGTCGCCATTGGGCAGCACGAAGATCGATCGCGGATGCTGCAATCCCTTGGCGAGGGCCTTGATCTTCAAGCCTTTCGCTACAGCCGGCGTCTCGTTCTCCTTCCAGCCGATGATGCGGGCAACGTTCATGGGCGGAAACAAATATTGCTGAATCGCGGGCAGATTGGGCTGCGATCCGACCTGCGCCGCCGGATCGCCACCGCCATCATTGCAGCCAGCGAGAAGCGCCAGAGACGTTCCGGCAAGTGCGAGCTTCGCGATCTGCCGTTTGCACGAGAACGACATCATCGCGCGATCCCGATCCGGTCACGATAGACCATCGTCCAGCCCTGCCAGCCCGTGAACAACAACAGCAGCACCACGATGGCGGAAAGGATCAGCCCAGTGGGCACGACCGAGGTCCAGCCGTCGCGGCTGTGGACGAAGGCGTTGGCGAGCGACAACACCATGACCAGCACATTGCCGGCCAGATGCAGCCAGGCTGCGCTATGCGCTCGCACCAGGCGATTGCTGAGAAAATCCGTCAGCCCGGCAATCGCGGCCAGCGTTCCCATGACAAGGCCCGCCAGCAGCAGCCAGGATGAAAAGTTCGCCCACATCACGTCCGCCGTCCGCCAATAGGCGAGATCGGTGACCAGCGTTCCGACGAAGCAGACGATCGGAAACGGCACCAGCATTGGATGGATCGGATGCTTGGCAATGTGGACGGTGGGGCCGAGATCGGTGGTCGTCAAGACTGAGAACCTCACGCTGAGGAATGCGTGTTGGACCAACAGTTTCATATCGCGGCCGTTCCTATCTCGGCCGCTCCAAACGGAACCATGCATATGTGGAGCGGTTCTGTCCTTGAAGGGAGGATGCTCATGGCACGCAAGGCAAAGAAACGGCGCTATTCGAGAAGCTCCGGCAAGGACGTCGAAAGCGAGATGCGTCGCTACAAGAAAGGCACGGCCAAGAGCGGTCGTGGTGGACGCGGTGGGCGCGTAAAGAGCCGCAAGCAGGCGATCGCGATCGGCTTGTCGAAGGCGCGCAAGAAGGGCAAGAAGGTCCCGAAGAAGAAGACGTCGAAACGGAAGAGCTCGAAGAAGAAGTCGAGCAAGAAGCGTTCCGGGTGAGACGACATCCGGCGGCGCGCGAAGTTCTCGTGCGCCGCGCAATGTCGATGCCTGCCCTTCAGATCATGGTGCCGGGCATGAAGCAGCGGATCGAAATGCCGAACGCCGTTTTCACCGGCCAGACCATGGTTCGCCCGGCGCGGTTTGGCTCCGTGATAACGGCCTCATCGGGCACCTCGACCCACTGACCGTCGATGCGCACGCGATAGTGCCCCCCATATGATTCCCAATCGGGATCGGCTACAGCCACGCCATCGGCATCTGAGCAACATGGACCGAGATGGCTGCGCAGGCTGTCGAACCATGGCTTGAGCGGCGAATCCGCATAGCGTCCGTCGTCGCGACCCAGCGCGCTTTGGGTGCAGAGCACAAGCGGCACCAGCAGTAACGCGCGCCTGCTGAAGGCCTTCAATCGATCCATCGTTGCACCGATCCCTGACGAGGTCCGGTTCCACAAAGCAGCCCCCTCGGGGAGTTCCGCCGATGCAACCGTTGCTCGCCCGCCGAGTCGCAAAGGCGACTCGCGACCACTTTGAGTGAATGTGGATTTTTGGGCCGAACCCTGTCCGTAACAGATCCGTTAACGCGAATGTTATCGGTCGCCGCCGGCTTATCCCCTCAACTGAGCCGCTTTCGCCGATGGCGATCATCGTGGAACGCGGCCAAACTTCCAAATCAAACCAGCAGCGTTCCCGAAACGGTTATCGGCGGCAGGTGTTGGTCCGGCGTGTGAAGACAACGGAGACAGCACATGAACTGGAAACGATTTGCCGCAGCCGCAGTCCTCACCACCGCCATGGCTGCGCCTGCGTTGGCGCAGGAGCCTCACGCGCGTTCGGTAGCCGCAAGGAACCACCATGGAGAGGTTTACTACCATGAGGGCTCGGGTTTCTGGCCGGGCGACCTAGCCGCCGGCGTGGTCGGCGGCGCGATCGGAACGGCAGGTGCGATTGCGACCGCGCCGTTCCGCGGCGGGTATTGCGAACCCGGCATGACCTATATCGGTCCAGACGGCTTGCGACACCGCTGCTGGTAAGCCGCGTCGATACGAAAGAGGCGGCCGCGAGGCCGCCTCTTTACTTTTTGCGCAAACTTTCTTTGCTCAGGCGAGTGGCACCGCGACGAATTTCGTCGCCTCCGCGCTCTTCACCTGCAACAGCACGCTGCGCTTGCCAGCGGATTTCGCCTGCTTCAGCTCAGCGCGGACGTCGTCGATGCTGGCGACAGCCTTGCCGCCGACATTGAGGATGACGTCGCCGGTTTGGATGCCGCGGCTCGCCGCTGGGCCTTCCGGATCAACCGAGGTGACGACGACACCCTTTTGGCCCGCGCCCTGTACGTCCCCGGCCGGAGCGAGGCTGAGGCCGAGACGCGGCGTGCCTGCGGTCGGCTGACCTTCGTCCGCCTTGCTATTCGCCTTGGCCTGACGCTCGTTCGGAAGCTCGCCGAGGTTCACGCTCACGGTCTTGCTCTCACCCTTGTGCCAGACGTCGAGCTTTACCGAGCTGCCCGGCGCCATCGTGCCGATGGTACGGGCAAGATCGCGGGAGTCCTTGATCGCCGTGCCGTTGACGGCAACGATGACGTCACCGGCCTCGATGCCGGCTTTGGACGCCGGGCTGTTGTCCTGCGGGGTATCGACGATCGCGCCGCGGGCTTCCTTCAGCCCGAGGCTGTCGGCAATATCAGCCGTCACCGGCTGCACCTGGACGCCGAGCCAGCCGCGCGTGACCGAGCCGTTGTCCTTGAGCTGGGCGACGACGAGCTTCGCGGTATTGGCCGGAATGTCGAAGCCGATGCCGACCGAGCCGCCAGACGGCGAGAAGATCGCAGTGTTCACGCCGATCACGTTGCCGTTCATGTCGAAGGCCGGACCGCCGGAATTGCCCTTGTTGATGGGCGCGTCGATCTGGATGTAATCGTCATAGGGACCCGCGCCGATGTCGCGGCCATTGGCCGAGACGATGCCCGCCGTCACCGTGCCGCCGAGGCCGAACGGGTTCCCGACGGCAACCACCCAGTCGCCGATCCGCGGGCGCTGCTCGGAGAATTTCACGAACGGAAAGTCCTTCTTGCCGTCGACCTTGATCAGCGCGAGGTCGGTCTTCGGATCGGTGCCGACAACCTTCGCCGTGTAGATCGTACCGTCGTCCGCCGTCACCTGCACGGACTGGGCGTGGTCGACGACGTGATTGTTGGTCACCGCGTAGCCGTCGGCCGAGATGAAGAAGCCCGAGCCCTCGCCGGTGATCACGCGGTGGCGCTGCGGCATGCCATTGGGCATCTGCTGCATGCCCTTCGGCAGGCGGAAGCCGAACTCCTTCGGGAACTGATCGAACGGTGAATCCTCATCCGAATCCATCCGGTTCTGCTGCAGCATCGCATTCTTGTCGTCGGTCTGGTCGATCTTGACGCGCACCGAAATGACGGCGGGCTTCACCTTGGCTACCAGATCGGCAAAGCTGGGTGGAGTCTGCGCCGACTCGGCAGCCAGCGCCGGCGAGGTGAAGGACGCGCCGTTGAACGGCGAGTTCGAAGCACCGGCAAGCACGGCAACGCCGAGCGCGGCCACGGTGCCGAGCAGCGCGAGGCGCCGGGGTTTCAGGATCGCACGCGGCTTGGCGGAATCGGAATTGATGTGATCGTTCATGTCGAAATGTCCATGTTGTATGAGCAGTCGCCTTGCTCCCAACATTGACGACGCAACATTACGACGTCCCGTCCACGCGATTAATTCTTGGCAAAGAAGCTGCGACGCGCCGCCGCGGCTGGCCGGCTTGATGCAGGTCAACGCGCATCGAAGGATCGGTGAAAAATTACGGCGTGGAAATGATCTCCGCCGGAGGCGTCGCCATGATCAAAGACATTCTCGTCCACATTCCGACCGAACGACCAATGCGCCCGGTCATCGACGGCGCGGTGTCGCTCGCAGCCGGCTTCAACGCCCACCTCGATGCGGTGTCGGTCGGCTATGTCGCAACCAGCACGGCCTATGTGATGGAAGGCGGAGCGGCGGTGGCCGCCGTGTTCGAGATGGAGCGCGAACGAGCGATGGAGCGCGCTGAAACGGCGCTCACGGTGTTCGAGACGGAAGCCGAGCGTGCCGGCATTTCCCATCACTGCCACCCAATCGGAGCGATCCCGGCGGATGCGATCGACATGGTGGGCGCGATGGCGCGTCTCCATGACCTCAGCGTCGTGCTGCAGCCCGATGCAGATTATGGATCCTTCGACAGCGACCTGCCGCAGGAAATCCTGTTCCAGGCGGGTGGGCCGGTGCTGTTCCTGCCGCATATCTTCCGCGCCCCCTTCAAGACACGGCGTATCGGCATCGCCTGGGATGGCAGCCGCGTCGCGGCGCGCGCCCTGCGCGACGCGATGCCGTTCCTGTCGCGGGCCGGGGAGATCGTCATCATGACGGTGAACGAATCGACGTCAGGGCCCGGCGCGGCTCCGGCCGATCAGCTCGCAAGGCATCTGGCACGGCTCGGGCTGGAAGCACGGATCGTCGGCCTGTCGGCGACCCGCGCCGACATTCAGCCGACCATCCTGTCACTCGCGGCCGACGAGAGCCTCGATCTCCTCGTGATGGGCGGCTATGGCCATTCGCGCTTGCAGGAGCGCGTGCTGGGCGGCGTCACGCGCGCGATGCTGCAAACCATGACGGTCCCGACGCTGATGTCGCATTAGCGCCAGCTTTGCGCCTCACGCGGCGGCGGTATGCTGCCAATCTGCCGGGGCTGCTGCGTCGTCAGAGCCCTTTGTATTGCACGCATCGAAGTGAGCCTTCAGCTCGGCTTCGGCGAGATGTTCGAAATGCTCGGCTTGACCGAGAAGATCCCAGCTCTGCAGGGGTCGATATGCCGCCTGCTGACGGCACAAGGACGCCAGAGCACGGTACCGACGCACGTTCTCCATGAGAATCTCCCACCTTGGCTACGCCCGGCTTATTTCGCCGGTTTGCGTCACACCCATTGCACTCGTGCGAAACATTTGTTGCGTGGACCACTCTTTACTCTGAAAGAGTTAACGCGAACGTCGACCCGCTGGCATTGCCCTGGGTCAAACTTTGGGAAAGTTTCGCCGAGCCCTCAATTCTGTTGGTGCCACAAAGTTGCGGCATCTGTGGGGCAAGTCACAACCAAATGCAGCAATTTTCGGTACAAATTTTCTCGTATGGCCGCAAACAAGGTAACGGCGGTACACAGGGGCTTGCGACAGATCAGCATGCAGCTCGCGACTTCCCGAGCCGCGCGGAACTGGAACCGGCGGCTCTCTTATTTGGTGCAGCGGAGATTGAGCCGATCGGATCGGAATACCGTTCGACCAAGTGGATGCCCGACTTCGTACCCTACATCGCCCCGAAGGCGTCGCTTGCCCCGCGATTATCGAATCAGCTCGCTCTTGCCCTTTCGCGCCAGCGAAGACGAACCATATTGCAGCTTCGGAACCCGGCCGGCCTCCGCAGCCAGTCGGATCGCGGCGATGTTGTCCGCGTAGTTGGTACTGCCGTCGCCGCGGAACACCGCCGATCCCGCCACCAGCGCATCCGCGCCGGCAGCCGCAACGACGGCCGCGTTGTCGCGCGTGACGCCGCCATCGACCTGAAGCCGGATCGGCCGATCGCCGATCATCGCGCGGATACGCTGGATCTTCTCGATCTGAGATCCCAGGAACGATTGCCCGCCGAAGCCCGGATTGACCGTCATCACAAGAATGAGGTCGACGCGATCGAGTATGTATTCGATCGCGGCTTCCGGCGTTGCCGGGCACAGGCTCACGCCGGCCTTCTTGCCAAGCGCGCGGATCGCCTGCAAGGAGCGATCGAGATGCGGACCGGCTTCGGCATGGACCGTGATGATGTCGGCACCTGCCCTGGCAAAGGCTTCGAGATAGGGATCGGCCGGCGCGATCATGAGATGAACGTCGAACGTCTTGGTCGTGAACGGCCTGATCGCCTTGATCACGTCGACACCAAAGCTGATGTTGGGCACGAAATGCCCATCCATCACGTCGCAATGAATCCAGTCGGCTCCGGCCGCATCGATCGCGGCGATCTCTTCACCGAGACTCGCAAAGTTCGCGGCAAGGATCGAGGGGGCGATGACAATCTCGGGTATCATGGCTTTGCGCTCCGCTCACCGGCCCCGCCGCCGCTGAATACGCGGCTCGCCAGCACGTCCGAGGAATCGATGGTCTCGAGATCCGCGATCCCAAGCATGCGATCGAGATCGGTAACCAACCGATCGGCCTGCCGCAGGCGGATGCGATCGACCGCGTTGCGGATCGAACGCGCATTCGAGAAGAACGGCTGCGTACGGCGCAGCGCGATGTACCTTTCGAAAGCCTCGCGCGCGGCAGTAGAGAAGCGATATCCCCGCTCCTGTAACATCAAGTCCGCAATAAAGAGCAATTCCGGCTCCGAATAGTCGGGAAATTCGATGTGGTGGGCGATGCGCGAGCGGAAGCCGGGATTGGAGGCAAAGAAATTCGTCATCCGCTCGCCATAGCCGGCGAGAATGACCACGAGGTCCTCGCGCTGGTTCTCCATCACCTGGAGCAGGATCTCGATCGCCTCCTGGCCGTAGTCTCGCTCGTTGTCGGGACGATGCAGGTAGTAGGCTTCGTCGATAAACAGCACGCCGCCCATTGCCTTCTTCAAGATCTCCTTCGTCTTCGGCGCAGTATGGCCGATATATTGCCCGACGAGATCATCACGCGTCACCGAGATCACCTGCCCCCGCCGCACGAAACCGAGGCCGTGAAGGATCTTTGCCATGCGCAGCGCGACGGTGGTCTTGCCGGTGCCCGGATTGCCCGTGAAGGACATGTGCAGCGTCGGTGGCGCCGCGACGAGGCCGGCGCGTTGGCGTATCCGCTCGATGAGGAGGAGCGAAGCGATCTGGCGCACCCGGCTTTTCACCGGCTTTAGTCCGATCAGCTCCTGATCGAGCTCGCGCAGCGTCTCGGTGATTCCTGCCGCTTCGGCCTCCTTGCGGAGATCGAAAATGCCCTCGCTCGTCTCGGTGGCTTTCACATCGGGCAGATCAAGCATGGGCATCTCGAAAAAAAGGGCTTCGCCGCGAACGAACGGCGAAGCAGTTGTCCGCCAAGGAAGCGGAGCAGGGAGAGCTCCGCGCGGAAATGAATGCTCTCTAAGTCGAAGCGTGCTCAACCGGCTTGCGAACGGTGGTGTAGCGGATCGCGCGTCCAGCAACCTCCTGCCGCACCAGCTCGAATTCGGCTTCCTTTGCAGGCCGGTTGACGAGGAAGGAGATCCGCACCGACTCCCAGCCATGGCTGGAATCGAAGCCGCTGATGCGGATATAGCGGTCGCCATAAACTCTGCGGCATTCGGCGAGCTCCATCATCACGCCGGCGGCGTCCGCGAGATCGAACATCGGCAGACCCCACATCTCCCAATAGGTGTTGCGGGGATGCGGATCATCGGTGAACTCGATGTTCACGGCCCAGCCGTTGGCGAGGCAGTACTGCACCTGCTTGTAGATCTGATCATCGGTGAGATCAGGCAGGAAGGAAAAACACCCTTGCGTCAACTTCATCGCATGTCTCCTCAAACGGATTCCAGCGCCGTGGGCACGAAGTCCGGCGTGTCGGTGGATTGGTAGTTGAAGGTCACGTCCTTCCAGACCTCGAGCGCAGCCTTTAGCGGCGTGCAGGTCTGCGCTGCCTTAGCCAGGATCTCCGGCCCCTCGTGGACGTAGTCGCGGCCCTCGTTGCGGGCGAATATCATCGCTTCCAGCGCCACGCGGTTGGCTGTCGCGCCTGCAGCAATCCCCATGGGATGACCAATCGTGCCGCCGCCGAATTGCAGCACGACGTCCTCGCCCAAAAGGTCCAGCAACTGGTGCATCTGGCCGGCATGGATGCCGCCGGAGGCAACCGGCATCATCTTGTTGAGGCTCGCCCAGGACTGGTCGAAGAACAGGCCATGCTCGAGCTTCAATGGGTTGAAGTCCTCGCGGCAGACGTCGTAATAGCCGCGCGTGGTGTTCGGGTCACCTTCGAGCTTGCCGACCACGGTGCCGGCATGGATGTGGTCGACGCCGGCAAGCCGCATCCATTTGGCGATGACGCGGAACGACACACCGTGGCTCTTCTGCCGCGTATAGGTCGAGTGACCCGCACGATGCAGATGCAGGATCATGTCGTTGCGGCGCGCCCATTTCGCCATGGACTGGATCGCGGTGTAGCCGATGACGAGGTCGATCATGACAATGACCGAGCCGAGCTCCTTGGCGAACTCGGCGCGCTCATACATATCCTCCATCGTCGCAGCGGTGACGTTGAGATACGTGCCCTTCACCTCGCCCGAGGCGGCCTGTGCGCGGTTGACGGCCTCCATGCAATAGAGGAAGCGGTCGCGCCAATGCATGAAAGGCTGCGAGTTGATGTTCTCGTCGTCCTTGGTGAAGTCGAGCCCACCTTTAAGTGCTTCGTAGACGACACGGCCGTAGTTGCGCCCGGAGAGGCCCAGCTTCGGCTTCACCGTTGCCCCTAGCAGCGGCCGGCCGAACTTGTCGAGCCGCTCACGTTCGACCACGATACCGGTGGCTGGCCCCTGGAACGTCTTCACATAGGCGACCGGGAAGCGCATGTCCTCGAGTCGCAACGCCTTCAGTGGCTTGAAGCCGAAAACGTTGCCGATGATCGAAGCCGAGAGGTTCGCGATCGAGCCCGGTTCAAACAGGTCGAGGTCGTAGGCTATATAGGCAAAATACGAGCCCGGCGTGCCCGGCACCGGATCGACGCGGTAGCACTTGGCGCGATATTTCTCCGCCGCGGTCAGACGATCAGTCCACACCACCGTCCAGGTCGCGGTCGAGGATTCACCGGCGACCGCCGCCGAGGCCTCGATTGGATCGACACCCTCCTGCGGCGTCACGCGGAATAGCGCGATGACGTCGGTATCCTTCGGCGTGTAGTCGGGCTCCCAATAACCCATGCGCTTGTATTCCATGACGCCGGAGCGATAGCGCTCTTTGCCGCGGACCGTGCCTGCATGTGCGTTCATGTCTCTCTCCTGCTCTTCTCTGCTCTTTCTGATTGATTAGGCCGCGACGGGTTCGCGGGCGTCGATGCGCGGGTCCAATTCGCCGGCGCGGTATCGCCGCGCCATCTCGCTCATGGAAATGACCTTGATCTTGCTGGCGTGGCCCGCGGTGCCGAACTGCTCGAAGCGTTCACGGCAGAGATCGCGCATCGCGTCCATCGCAGGCTTGAGGAATTTGCGCGGATCGAACTCCGAGCGCGCCTGCGATGCAACCTTGCGGAACACGGCTGTCATCGCCAGACGGCAGTCGGTGTCAATGTTGACCTTGCGCACGCCGCTCTTGATGCCGCGGACGATCTCCTCCACCGGCACGCCCCAGGTCTGGGGCATCTCGCCGCCGAACGCGTTGAACATGTCCTGGAGTGGTTGCGGCACCGATGAAGACCCATGCATGACGAGATGCGTGTTCGGCAGCCGACGATTGATATCCTCGACCACCCGCATCGCCAGAATGTCGCCATCCGGCTTGCGGCTGAACTTGTAGGCGCCGTGCGAGGTGCCCATCGCGATCGCCAGCGCATCGACCCCGGTGGCACGGACGAAATCGACGGCCTGATCGGGATCGGTCAGCAACTGATCGTGGCTAACCTTGCCCTCGACACCGTGGCCATCCTCTTGCTCGCCTGCACCATGTTCGAGTGAGCCGAGCACACCGAGTTCGCCTTCGACGGAGGCGCCGACCCAGTGCGCGAGGTCGGCGACGCGGCGGGTGATTGCAACGTTGTAGTCGTAGTCAGCCGCCGTCTTGGCGTCGGCCTTCAGCGATCCGTCCATCATGACGGAGGTGAAGCCATGGGCGATTGCACTGGCGCAGGTCGCCTCGTCATTGCCGTGGTCCTGATGCAGGCAGAGTGGGATGTCCGGATAGGTCCGCTCCAGCGCATCGATCATGTGCGAGAGCATGAGATCGCCGGCATAGCTGCGCGCGCCGCGCGAGGCCTGCATGATCACGGGCGCATCGACCTCGGCCGCCGCCTGCATGATCGCGATGCCCTGCTCCATGTTGTTGATGTTGAACGCCGGAACGGCATAGCCGTGGTGAGCTGCGTCATCCAGCAGTTGCCGAAGGGTAATGCGAGCCAAGGGACGTCTCCGTTCGTTTCTCGTCTTTCGGTTCAGATCAGCCGGCCCATCGCTACCGCGGTGTCGGCCATGCGATTGGAAAAACCCCATTCGTTGTCGTACCAGCTCATCACCCGCACCAGATTGCCGTCCATGACCTTGGTCTGGTCGAGATGGACGATGCTGGAGCGCGGGTCGTGGTTGAAATCGGTCGAGACGTTGGGCGCGCCGGTAAAGCCCAGAACGCCCTTGAGCCGGCCATTCGCGGCGGCCTGCACGGCGTCATTGATCTCCTTCGCGCTCGTTGCGCGCCTGGCCACGAACTTGAAATCCACCGCCGAGACGTTTGGTGTCGGCACGCGGATCGCCACGCCGTCGAGCTTGCCCTTGAGCTCCGGCAGGACCAGCCCGACCGCCTTGGCCGCGCCAGTCGATGTCGGGATCATCGACAGCGCCGCGGCGCGGGCGCGGTAAGGGTCCGTGTGAAGAGTATCGAGGGTCGGCTGATCTCCGGTGTAGGAGTGGATCGTGGTCATGAAACCCTTCTCGATGCCGACGGTCTCATTCAACACCTGGGCAAGCGGCGCGAGGCAGTTGGTCGAGCACGAGGCGTTGGAGACTACGACGTGATCGCCCGTCAACTTAAGATGGTTGACGCCGAACACGACGGTGAGATCGACCTCGCTCGCGGGCGCCGAGACCAGCGCGCGCTTTGCACCGGCCTGAAGATGCGCAGCCGCCTTGTCGCGGGAGGTGAAGAGGCCCGTGCATTCGAGCGCAATATCGATGCCGAGCGCGCGATGCGGAAGCTGCGAAGGGTCCTTGATCGCGGTCACCTTGATTGGACCTCGACCTATGTCGATGGTGTCGCCGTCGACCCTGACTTCGCCCGGGAAGCGGCCGTGGACAGAGTCATATCGGAGCAAATGTGCATTGGTTTCGACCGGTCCGAGATCGTTGATCGACACCACCTCGATATCGTTGCGGCGGGACTCTGCGATCGCGCGCAGCACGTTGCGGCCGATCCGTCCAAATCCGTTGATGCCGACACGCAAGCTCATGCTGCTTTTCCTTCCCTCGCGCGGGCGACCGAGCGCCTGGCCGCTTCCGCAACGCTCGGTGGTGTGATGTTGAATTCGCGGTAGAGAACAGGCGCCGGCGCAGAAGCGCCGAAGCCGCGCATGCCGACGAACTCGCCGTCCGCGCCGATCCAGCGCGGCCAATCGCCGAGGACCGCGGCTTCGATGCCGACGCGCGGCGCAGTGCCCAGCACGGCAGCGCGGTACTCCTCTCGCTGCTCCCAAAACAGCGCGAAGCAGGGCGCGGAGACAACAGCCGCGCGGATGTGCTCGGTCGCGAGCAGGCGCGCGGCCTCGATCGCAATCGAAACCTCCGAGCCGGTTGCAATCAGCGTCACATCGCGGCCGCCGTCAGGCGTGACGACGAGATAGGCGCCGCGTGCAACGCGATTTGTGCCGCGCGCATCGCTGCGGAAGGTCGGCAAAGCCTGACGCGACAGACACAGCACGGAGGGACGCGTCGTCGCTTCCAGCGCGCAGTCCCAGGCTTCCAGCGTCTCAACGGCATCAGCGGGACGGAACACCAGGAGATTCGGGATCACGCGCAGCGCCGCGAGATGCTCGACCGGCTGGTGCGTGGGCCCGTCCTCACCAAGTCCGATGGAGTCGTGGGTCATCACGTGGATGACACGCAGCTGCATCAGGGCTGCAAGCCGGATCGCCGGCCGGCTGTAGTCGGAGAATGCGAGGAACGTCCCGCCATAGGGGATGAAGCCGCCATGCAGCGCAATGCCGTTCATCGCGGCCGCCATGCCGTGTTCGCGAATGCCGTAGTGGATATAGTCGCCCGCGAACCTGCCGCGCGTGACGGGAGCCTGCGTCTTCGCATGCGTCAGGTTCGAATGGGTCAGATCGGCCGAGCCGCCGACGAGGCCCGGGATCGACGAGGCGATGCCGTCGAGCACCTGTTGCGAAGCCTGCCGCGTCGCAAGCTTCGGACGCTCGGTGGCAAAGCGCTCGCGCAATTTCGCCGACGCCTGGGCATAGGCATTCGGCAGGGCCAGAACCTTGCCCTCGATGAACAGCTCGCGCTGCGCAGGGCTCGCGCACTCATAGCGATCGAGCCAAGCGAGACGGTCGACCTGCCCGCGCTGCCCGATCATGCGCCACGCCTTGAGGATCGGGATCGGTACCACGAAGGGCTGATAGTCCCAGCCGAGAGTCCTTCGCGCTGCCGCCGTCTGCTCGGTGCCGAGCGGCGCGCCATGCGCTTTCTCGGTTCCCTGACGATCCGGCGCGCCGTAGCCGATGATGGTCCGGCAGGCGATCAGTGACGGCCCTGCGGTTTGGCGCTCTTCCGCGATCGCCTGCGCGACCGCCTCCGGATCGTGCCCGTCGACGCGGCGCACCGACCAGCCGGACGCAGCGAAGCGTGCTAGCTGGTCGTCCGAGGTCGCAAGCGAGGTCGGCCCGTCGATGGAGATGCCGTTGTCGTCGAACAGGACGATCAGGCGGCCGAGCTGGAGATGGCCGGCGAGCGAGATCGCCTCCTGGCTGATGCCTTCCATCAGGCAACCGTCGCCGGCGATCACGTAGGTGAAGTGATCGACGAGGCCATCGCCATGCTGCGCGTTGGCCATGCGCTCGGCGAGCGCCATGCCGACCGCGGTAGCGATCCCCTGCCCGAGCGGACCCGTTGTGGTCTCGACGCCTGGCGTGTGGCCATATTCCGGATGACCCGGCGTCTTCGAGCCCCATTGCCGGAAAGCCTTGATGTCGTCGAGGCTGACGGCGCCGCCGGTAAGATACAGCAGCGCGTAGAGCAGCATCGAGCCATGGCCCGCGGAGAGCACGAAGCGGTCGCGATCCGGCCAGTTGGGATGCGCCGCGTCGAACTTGAGGAAGCGCGAGAACAGCACGGTCGCGACGTCGGCCATGCCCATGGGCAGGCCGGGATGGCCGGACTGCGATTGCTCGATGGCATCGACCGCGACGAAGCGGACGGCGTTGGCGAGGTCAGCATGGCTGACCGCGCTGAGGTCGGCTTCGGCATGAACCGAGATGTTCATCGGACCCTCCCGTTGTTGTCGTTGCTGTGCATCACTTCATGCTTCGCTTGCGCTCGATCAGCTGCATGATCAAAGGTGTCAGGATGAGCTGCATCGCGAGATCGAGCTTGGCGCCCGGACAGACGATCGAATTTGCACGCGACATGAAGCTGTGCGGCAGCATCGAGAGCAGATAGGGAAAGTCGATGCCGCGCGGGTTCTTGAAGCGGATCACGACCATCGATTCATCCGGCGTCGGGATCCAGCGCGCGATGAATGGATTGGACGTGTCGACCGTCGGCACCCGCTGGAAATTGATGTCGGTCTCGGTGAATTGCGGGCAGATGTAGTGGATGTAGTCTGGCATCCGCCGCAGAATGGTATCGGTGACGGCCTCGGTCGAATAGCCCCGCGCGCTGCGGTCGCGGTGCAGCTTCTGGATCCATTCGAGATTGATGACGGGCACGACACCGATCTTCAGATCGGCATAGCGCGCGACGTTCACCTTGTCGGTGACCACGGCGCCATGCAGGCCTTCGTAGAACAAGAGGTCGGAATTCTCCGGCAGCTGCTCCCATTCGGTGAAGGTGCCGGGAGGCGCGCCATACAGTGCAGACTCTTCGGTGTCGTGGATGTAGTGGCGCGTCACCGCGGTGCCGGTCTCGCCATAGTCGCGGAACGCCCGCTCAAGCTCCTCGAACAGGTTGGTCTCGGGACTGAAATGGCTGAAATGCTTGTTGCCGCGCTCGGCCTCCTTCGCCATCTGCGTGCGCATCTCCGCGCGGTCGTAGCGGTGAAACGCATCACCCTCGATGTAGACAGCATTGACGCGCTCGCGAAAGAAGATCTGCTCAAAGGTCTTCTTGACCGAGGTCGTGCCGGCGCCGGACGAGCCGGTGATCGAGATGATCGGATGCTTCCTGGACATACGCTATCCTCCTCACAGCCGGAAGAAGCCGCGCCGCGCGAACAGCGGCGCGGAGACGCTCGCGACCAGCAGCGGATCGCAATGCAGCTCCTCGACCCGCCGCACCTCGTGGTGCGAGCCCATGATCAGCGGCGCGCGCTGGTGCAGATTGTGCGCAGCGAGATCGAGGATGCGCTCGCGCCCGGTCGAAGCCGCACCACCCGCCTGCTCCATGATGAAGGCCATCGGATGCGCCTCGTAGGTCAGGCGCAGGCGGCCGTCGCCGTAACCGGGGCGCGCGTCGGAGGGATAGAGGAACACACCGCCGCGAGTCAGGATGCGATAGGCTTCCGCGACGAGCGAGGCGACCCAGCGCATGTTGAAATTGCGGTTTGCCGGACCGTCGACGCCGGCAAGGCATTCGTCGACGAAGGAGCGCACCGGCGCATCCCAGTGCCGGCGGTTCGAGGCGTTGATCGCGAACTCGTCGGCCGTCTCGGGGATCTGCACGCCGCGCCGCGCCAGGCGGAAACAGCGCGCGCGATCCAGCGTGAAGACGTCAACGCCATCGCCAAGCGTCAGGACCAGCGAGGTCTGCGGACCGTAGGTGACGAAGCCCGCCGCAAGCTGCGCCGAGCCGCGCTGGTGGAAGGCGAGGCCAAGATCATCAGGGGCCGGCAGGATCGAGAAGATCGTGCCGACCGTCATGTTGATGTCGATATTGGAGGAGCCGTCGAGCGGATCGATCGCTACGCAGATTTTTGCCGCGCGGTCGACGATCTGAGGCTCGCGCATCTCCTCCGAGGCAAGCGCC
The DNA here is from genome assembly GCF_053572325.1 of Bradyrhizobium sp. UFLA05-112. Classification (NCBI taxonomy): domain Bacteria; kingdom Pseudomonadati; phylum Pseudomonadota; class Alphaproteobacteria; order Hyphomicrobiales; family Nitrobacteraceae; genus Bradyrhizobium; species Bradyrhizobium sp. UFLA05-112. The sequence continues at coordinate 81,748 of NZ_JBANBK010000013.1, forward strand.
GCGATCTGCGCTTGGCCGAGGCAGCGGCGCAGGACAGCATCCGCCCGCAGATCGAGGTCGCGCTGCAGATCGCCATCGCTGTTGCAGCCGGTGGTCAGACCCGAGGCATCTGACAGCTGTCCGGTGCCGGTGAGGTCGGCGATATCGATCGCAGCGGCGGCGATGGCATCCACCGCACCTGCCACGGCCAGCGCCTCAGGGGCGGTTTCAGAATACCGTTGAAGATAGTCGTCCAGCCTGAGTTGCCCGGTCATGTTGCGTCCATCCCCTCGCGGCCGCCGCTATCCTTGTTCCCGGATCGGGAGTGGAGCGGCTGGTCCCAGCACGAAGAAATTGACAGAGCTGACGCAATAAGGAAAATTTCTATTCATAATGACCATCAAAGAATTTTCTTATAATGGCCATCCAGCGACCCAGCTCCGGCATCTGACGATCCGGCAGCTTCGGTCACTCGCCGCGCTGTCGGCAAAGGGCAGCGTGACGGCGGCCTCGACGCACCTCGGGCTGACGCAGCCGGCAGTCACCCAGCAACTTCGGCAATTGCAGGATCTGGCGGGGCTGCCGCTGGTGCAGCGAACCGGCGACGGCATGTTGTTGACGGAAGCGGGCAAGGAGGTGCTTGCGCTCGCCGATCGCGTCGAAGCTGCGATCGCGGATTGTCAGGGCGCGCTCGATCTTCTGGCCGGGCGAACCGGCGGCACGGTTCATCTCGGCGCGGTCTCGACCGCAAAATACTTCGTGCCGCACGCGATTGCGGCGTTCTCGCAGCGCTATCCGAAGATCGAGATCAAGCTCACTATTGGCAATCGCGAGGACATCCGCGAGGCCATGCACGGCTACGATCTCGATTTCGCGGTGATGGGCCGGCCACCGGCCGATGTCACGGTCGACGTGCGTCAGCTCGGGCGCAACCCGCACATCATCGTCGCGCGCAAGGGACATTGGCTGGAGAAGGATTCCGGCCTCAACCTGACCGACCTCGTGCACGAGACTTTCCTCACCCGCGAGCCCGGATCCGGCACGCGGACGCTGATGGAAGGCATGTTTCAGAAGTCCGATCTCGAGCCGATCATCGGCATGGAGATGAGCAGTAACGAGACCATCAAGCAGGCGGTGATCGCAGGCCTCGGCATCGCGTTCATCTCCGCGCACACGGTCGCGCACGAACTCGCCGAGGGCCGTCTCATCATCCTCGACGTCGCGGGCCTGCCAATCGTCCGGCAATGGTACGTGATCCGCCGCAGCGACAAGGTGCTGCTGCCACCGGCGCAGGCGATGTTCGATTTTCTGGGCTCGGAGGGTTCGAACTACCTGCCGGACGTGCCGGAATTGCGCGGACGCTGACTGAGGCCGCGTTTATTCCGCGGGAAGCAAGCTCTCCGGCCGGCCGGTACCCTCGCTGGCCCCCGCAGTAGCCGCATCGATGCCCCGGTCGAACGTCAGCTTATCAGCTTCATGATCAGCGCCGCTGCCAGGACGCAGATGATCTGGAGCAAGCGCTCGGTGGTGAATATCCTATTGAAGGTCGTCATTACAGTCCCAGCCCGCGATTCGTTCAGCAGAGTGCTAGCACGCCTTCACCGAAGCAATGAAACATCGCGATGATTGGAACCGCATGGCGTGAGATGGTACCGGAACTTTCGCCGGCCTCACTGCGAATTACGGGCGACAGTCTTCTCCGTGCCCTTCAGGCCGCCGCCATTGATGATCGTCATGGTCTGACGACAGAGATCGGCAAAGCCGATCAACAGCACGCTGAACAGGAAGAACAGATTGATGTCATGCGCGTCGGCGCGGGTCAGCGTGCTGAACTCGAAGAAGGGCGGCATGAACGCCCACCAGACCAGCGGAACGGCGAGCAGGATGGCGAATACCGCCGCAGGCGCTCCTGCAACGATCCCCACGATGAACACGGCCGGCAGGAACGCGGCGAAGTAGAGCTGGGCTCCAAGGAGAACGCAGACGCCCTGGAGACTAGCCGAGGCCGCCAGCACGATGAAGGCAAACGCAAAGGCCTGCCAGGACCACGGCCGTATTTTCGGTCCAGAGAACGCTCCCGGGCGGCTCATTGGAAATCCCCTTTTGCGCCGCGAACACGGCTGAGGTTCCAACCAAACTAGCACACCCGTTCAGGGCCGCGATAGATGTGCACTGCGGAAACAGACCATGTGAGTCCCGGTAAATAGCCACCGCGCAGCCACGGTTGACGCCGTAACTCGTCTCGGCCGTTTGCGGATTGGCGCCTATGCCGCCATCAGTTCCCGACCGGCTTGAGCGGGCCCGGACCAGCGACGATCGCCGCAGGCGAAGTACGCCTCGAGCTCCGCCAGCGCGCGGGATTCCCATTCGCCCGCCTGCTCCAGCAGAGACCAGCTCTGGTGCGGCCGGAACGCGGCGGTCTGGCGGTGCAGTGACGCGATCGCCCGATAGCGTCGTACGTTCTCAAGGATGGCTTTCCCGTCCATTTCGAAAACTCCCCAATTCCCATTCGCTGGAGCCAAAGTTGCGTCAGAACCTTTTTCGATTCGTTAGCGGCGGACGGAGAGACGCCAGATAGTTTCCGAATCCTTGCCCGTGCCGCCAGGTGCCTCACTCGAAGGCAGCGTAGATCAACGCCGCGGCCGGCAGCGCAAAGCCGATCCAGGAGGCAAGGATCCAGCCGCCATGCGCAAAGGCAAAGCCGCCGAGCGCGGAGCCCGCGGCACCAGCCGTGAAGAACGTCGCCATATAGAGACCGTTGAGACGGCTGCGGTGTTCCGGGCCGAGCGCGAAGATCGCGCGAAAGCCAAGGACGACGTTGCCCTGCACGCCGAAATCGATCGCGATCGCCGCGATGACGAGGCAGGCGAGATTCAGCGTGGAGCCGGCGACGCCGACATGCGTGATCAGAAAGGCGGCGGCGACCAGCAGCATGGCGGCGAGCGTCGCGCCGCGGCTATGTCCGCGATCGGCGATCCGTCCGGCGATCGGCGCGGCCACGGCGCCGGCGACGCCAGCGAGCGCGAACAGCGCGATGCCGCGCTGCGACAGGCCGAACGCAGGGCTCGACAGCAGAAGCGGCGTCACCGTCCAGAACAGGCTGAACGCTGCGAACAGAAAGGCCTGATAGAGCGCGCGGCGCTTCAGGACCGGCGTGCTCCGCGCCAGCTGCGGCATCGATCGCAGCAAGTCGAGATAATGCAACCGCTCAACCGGCATGCGCCGCGGCAGCGCCCACCAGAGCACGAAAGCAAGCGCGATCATGAGCACAGTCGAGCCAAAGAAGACGGCATGCCACGAGGCGATCGACGTCAGGAAGCTCGAAACCGGCCGCGCCAGCATGATGCCGAGCATCAGGCCGGTCGAGACATTCCCGACAACGCGTCCGCGCGTTGCTGCCGGCGCAAGGTGCGCGGCATAGGGAATGATGATCTGGACCGCGACCGAGCCAAGCCCGATGAAGAGGGCAGCGAGAAGAAATGGCAGGGCCTCCGTCGCGCAGGCGGCGGCCAGCAATGCAGCGGCGCCAAGACCGATCACGGAGCAGATCAACGTGCGGTTTTCGACGAGATCCCCGAGCGGGACGATCAGGAGGAGCCCGACGCCATAGCCGATCTGCGTCATGGTAACGATCAGGCCCGCAGCGTCGTGTGAGAGGCGCAGCGCCGTGCTGATCGGCCCGATCAGCGGTTGCGCATAATAGATGTTCGCCGCGACCATGCCGCAGGCGGCGGCAAGCAGAAGGGTCAAGCGTCGCGAAACCGCGCCCTCGTCGGACACGGCTTCGATCGTGGCATTCATCGTCATCACACACTCCGTGCATAGGAAACGATCGTTTCCTAATTAGTCAAAAATTCAGGCGAGCAGCTTCATCGCGACCTCGACCAGACGCTCGCCGTCGAGCGGCAGTCGCGCCTTGCCGACGACGCGCAGTCCCTGCGTCATGCAGATCATCAGGCGCGCGGTATCGTCGGGATCGACATGGCGAGGGACCGAGCCGTCTGCCTGCCCTTCGCGAATGAGGCCGGCGAGAAAAGCTTCATTGGTTTTGAGCCGGGCCGCAACCCACGCCGCGATCTCCGGATCGACGGCGGCCAGTTCGACGGCACTGCCGACCACGAGACAGCCGCGACGTCCTTCGCTGCCCTGGGACGCCTCAACGTAGGAAAGCAGCACGTTGCGCAGGCGGTCGCGTCCGCTTGTGCCCTGCGCGGCAGCGCGCCGAACTTCGTCCTGGCGCCGCGCCGTGTAGCGCTCGAGCGCGGCGAGGAACACGGCATGCTTGTCTCGAAACGCCTTGTATATGCTGCCTGTCGCAAGCTCCATTGCCGCGGTCAGATCCCCGATCGACGTGGCATGGTAACCGCGTTCGCAAAACACTCGCACCGCCTTGTCGAGCGCCACGTCCAGGTCAAACTCGCGCGGCCGGCCGGGCGGACGGGAGATGGGCTGCAATTCTCGTGCGCTCCTTCGCATTCGCACAATTTAGAGAACAATCGTTTCCAAATCAAGCAGCTCTTGATCGATGATACCTTGACCGCCATTCGCGGCTCTCGGACCAAACTGTCGCAGAGTCTTGTTCAACATCCGTAAGGAACCAACCGGCCTCGCCACGATTTCTCTCGAAAAGAAGAGGAGAGGAACATGGCAAGGCACCTGACACGCGCCCGCCTCGCGCGCTGCGTCGCCGGCGCGGTTTCGACGCTGGTTCTCTGCGCGACCGCTGTCTTCACGATCGCCCGTCACTTCGCTGCGTGAGGGAGAAGTCGCATGACATCCGACCCGGAGGAGTCAGTTCGCTTGCAAGGCTACGGCGAGATGACGCTGCGCACCGCGCTCGCCACGCTGATGGCGCTGCCGGCGCGCGATCGCGCGGAGGCTGCGATCTTCCGCATCCGCGACGCCTCAAGACTTACATCGCGCGAAATCGGCATGCTTGCATCGGAATGGGGTATCTGGCCGACAGGCGAGACCGGCACCGACCAACATTGGCCAGACATCGTCCGCGGCATGGTTCGCGAGGCGCCGCTGCCATCGTTGCTGGTGGCCTTTCTGCTTGGCGTACTGGTGGCGCGCAGATGATGGCGCGCGCTCGCTAAATCGGACTCATGTAAACGAGATCACGGTGTTCCGCGAAACCCGGTGAAACCCGATGGCTCGCGAAATCGCGACCGTTCGTTGAGGAACGGCTGCTAGCGGCAGGGATTGGTCCCCTGTCAAACCGGGACATGGAGACAACCATGACACGTATGAAACTTGTGAGCGCGGCCGCACTGATGGCCACGATTTTGCCGCTCGCGACTGCAAGCCCCAGCCTCGCCGCGGGACGCGGTCCGGGCTGGTGTACCCCGTCGAGTGAAAACGCCGTAGGCGCGTCCGGCCCCGCGATGAGCGGCGGCCAGTTGATGGCCGGGGTCGGCCAGTGCCGACGCCTCGGCGGCTGGCACCACACCAACACGTATGGCTACTGGGGCCCGGGTTATGGATACGCCGAGCCCGGCTGGGGCGCGCCGGCCTACGCTCCGGATGAGTACTGACGCTTCAGCTCTGTAGTGCAAGGCACAGCGGCGCGGTCGATCTCGGCCGCGCCGCATGTGTTTTGCGGAAGCGCCGACCGGAGAATCGTGCCAGGTGGCGGCGACGATGCTCAGCGCGTCGCCGCAATCCTGGCGCGGAAGCTCGCCTGCCCCTGCATGATCTTGTCGACCAACGCATCGAGCGCCCAGAAGCGCTCATGGATGTCGAAGTCGACGGCCCGGCTTCCGATGCAGGAGAATGTACCGAGCCGCTGGTGATACAATTTCGCCAGCTTGGGATAGCCCATCGGCTCGGCCATCGCGGCAAGCGCGAGACAGACGGAAAGATCGTCCGCCAGTGCCGGCTCGGTGGAATGGCGTATCATGAGCCACTTGTACAGATCCGGGTGAAAGTTCGTGAACACGCCAGTGAAACCTCGCGAGCCGGCCTTCATCGCATCGAAGGCGATCGCCGCATTGGCATTCACGACGGCAAGTTTTGAGTTCTTCGTCAGCGCCACCCGGCGTTGCACGGTGGCGAGATCGCAGGATACGTCCTTGAGAATCACGAACCGTCCGCTCTCGGCGCAGAATCTCAGCTCCTCGTCGGAGAGGAGCCGGCGGAACGGCGCGGGGCATTCGTACAGGCCGAGCGGCAGATCGGCCGGCAGGCGATCGAGCAGCCAGCGCAGATGATCCATGAAGGCGGCGCTTCCCTCGTCCTTTGGATCGAGGCGGTTCGTCACCAATACCAGGCCGTCGACACCGGTGGCGGCAATCGAGGTGAGCTCGGTCAACTGATCTTGGCGCGATTCGCTGATATGGCCGGACGCAATAACCGGCAGCCGGCCTGCTGCCTTTCGCGCGACAAAACGGGCGAGCTCAACGCGCTCATCGAGGCCAAGAAACTGCATCTCGCTCGACTGGGCCACGGCGAACAGCGCATCCGCGCCGTTTGCTATGTACCACTCAATGAGGTTTTCGAGCCCCTGAAAGTCGATGGCATCCGCTTCGGTGAAGGGGGTCAGCATCACGGGAATGATGCCTTGGATTGGTGCGGTCACGGGCCAGCTCCTAAAACGGCGGAATCACGTCGATGATAACGACGAGGCCGACGTTGCGCGCCTCGATGGGGAAGGTCAACAGCAGGACGCCGTTATGTAGCGCGGTCGGCACCACGCCGCGCGCTTGGATCGGTGCCTTGTCCCTGTGTCACGTCCGAGCGGACGAGAGATGACGGGCGAGAAATGCGACCCCGCGCGCGGCGCCATCGGCGCTCACGCGATGGGTGGCGAACGCATCACCGACAAATTCGAGGCGGGCGCCATAGCCGTGGGAGAGCAGATCGGCCTGCAGTCGAACGCTTTCTGCATAGGGAACCACTTCGTCGCGCTGACCGTGCCACATGAAAAGCGGCCGCGAACCGATCTCATGCAACCGGTTTGTCACCTCGTAATCGGCAAGGCTCTTCAGGCGTCGATCATGTTCCTCGCGCGTCTGCTCGGCAAAGCTGCCGAGCGGTGGATGGACAGTCCGCGCGGCATCCCGGAAATAGCCTGATGCCATGTAGCTTGCGGCAGCCGCAATCCAATCGTAGCGCGCGAGGCAACCCAGCGTGACGAAGCCGCCCATGGACGTCCCGGCAACACCGATCATCCGGGTATCGAGGAGTCCGCGCCGCTCGTAGAAATCGCGATAGGCCGGAAGCTCGTCGATCGAGCGTTTGAGTATCTCGTAGAAGCGGCCGAGCCGGACCGCGTCATCGCCATCGAAGCGCGCGCCATGCGTGTCTGCTTCCGGCAGGATGGCCCTGAGTCCGGCCCTCGCTAGCATGTATCCGAAGAACGCGCTGACTTCCTTGGACGATCGATAGCCGTGAAAGAAGAAGACGGTCGGCAGCGGCCGTTCCATGGCATCGCGTGGTGCCGCGTGAATCGCCGGGATGCCGTCAATGCTGTCTTCGAACATCAAGATCACGGATACGCTCCTCGGATGGTCCCTAAGCCTTGCAGCCTGCGCTGGAGATCCATCGTGAACCTGGCCGGATCCGAGACGTCCTGCCCGACGATCAGAGGTGCCACCATGTCGAGGATCGCGGCCGAAACGGCTGGCCGGCACGCGTAGGAAAAGCATTCCCCCCAGCCGACAAGTCCGTTCTCCGCTGTGATCCGTACGAGGACGGTTTCGAACCGGTCCCACCGCTGCGGCGTGAGATCAATGCCATCTCCTCCGTCCGCGAACGGTATGTCGAGCTCGTAAACTTCAACTGCTGCAATGCGCATTCTGCATTCGCATTCTGGTCGTTTCTCACCACTCGGAAAGGCGGCTTGGAGAGCCGACGAACTCGCCATCGACGAACGAACCGCCCTGCGCGAATTCGCCGGGCCTCAAGATTGCGTCCATGGCGGGGTACGGATCTTTCTCGATGATCGCAGCCGCATAGTCTTCCGCCCGGTCGAGTGGCCTGTAACCGAGCACGTCGGCCTCGGCGCCATCATAGAAGGAACGCGCATTGTCCGAGACACCATATGCCACCGCGTATCTCAAATCGGGCTTCCGTACGCCAATGGCCACGAGCTGCGCGAAATCGCGAGGACTGAGCCAAATCGAGAGTCGTCGTCGATCGATCGGTTCCGGTTCGGCCGAACCGATCCGGATGCAGAGCACGCGGAGTCCGTACTTGGCAGCGAAGAACGCACCGAGCAGCTCGCCGAAGGCCTTGGTCACCCCGTAGCGGCTGTCCGGACGCAAGGGACTATCGGCGCTCAGGCGGCGATTGCGGGGATACATGCCGACCACGTGATTGCTGCTGGCGTAGATGACACGCTCGACACCGGTTGCTCGCGCCGCTTCAAAGACGGCGATGCACCCCTCGATGTTCCCGGCGATCTGATCCTGCCACGGAGCATCCGTTGTGCAACCAGCCAAATGCAGGACGGCACGGCAGCCCGACATGGCCGCGCGCAACCCGTTCTGGTCGGCAAGGTCGCACACGACCTGCTCGTCTTCGCTGGACTCAATGAACTTGCTCCGGTCGAGCAGACGCAGTTTGAATCCAGCGCGCCGCAAGTGGGGAATCGTCATCCTCGCCACGCTGCCCGCCCCGCCCGTTAGCAGCAGCCGATCTTCCGCGCTCATATCGATATCTCCCTCTGCACGCCTCAAGCCTCCAGCGAAATGTGGACGGCCCCCTGAAGGCTTCGGCCCGGCTGCAAGACCACTCGGCCGGCGCCCTGTATCCCGGCTTCCGTCATATTGAATCCGTCAGCCGCGTGACTGGTCGGCTCGACGCAAAGGTATTGCACCTATCCAGGCTGGTGCACGACCAAGTGTCCGAACGTCGCATCCGCCCATATGCGGATGACGTCGCGGTTGAACCTGCGAATTTCGAACGTTCCATCCCAGCCGCTGCGATAGAGCGTGACTGGCTCCTCCGGCAGAGAACGTTCGGGACAAGAATGTCTCGTGGCACGCCGTCGCGCCCCAGACGAAGATCGATCACGCGACCTCCGAGCGCCGGAGCGATCTGGAGTCGCGCCCCACTCTCGGCCAGCTCAAAGATCCCTTGCAACTTCGTTCTCCGTCATGCTGGGTTCGGCGGCCTCCTTCGCTTTGGGGAAGAAGGCCGTCCGGTTCTCGTTACGCAGAAGCAAGACCGCTGACCTGTGTTGCCGTCGCGCGCCGCTCACCGATGACTATCGCGACGACCAGAAAGGCAACAATGTCAAAGACGGAGAGCAAGACGAACAACGGCTCGTAACCGAACACGCCAGATAGTTGCCCGAGCAGGAGCGAGAATAGCGTTCCACCGATCCAACCTGCCATGCCGCACATCCCTGTCGCCGCCGCGATATCCCGTTTCTCGAACACGTCCGTGCCGAGGGCATAGAGGAGGCTGGACAGCATTCCATGCGCGAACGCACCAAGGGAGAAGAGCATGATCGCAGCGATCGGGCCGCTGACCAGCCCGAGGAGCCCCGGACCGATCATGCAGGATGCGCCTATACCGACGACCGCAATCCGCGAATTGATGCGCGTCATGCCGAACATTCTGACGAGCAGCGGGGCCAAATATCCGCCGAGGATGCAGCCGAGGTCGGAGCCAAGGAACGGCAGCCATGCGAACAAGGCAAACTGCTTGATGTCCATTCCGCGCGCGGTGATCATATAGAGCGGAATCCAGAAGCTGAAGGTTTGCCAGGCCGGCTCGGTCAGGAACCGCGCGACCGCGATGGCCCAGAACTGACGCTTCGCCAGAACCTCGCTGAACGAGGGCTTGGCAAGCACGGATGCGTCCTGTCCCGCCAGGATGTACGTGCGCTCCTCCTCGCCGAGGCGGCCATGCTGCTCCGGATCGCGATACAGAAAGAACCACAGCAGCCCGTAGACGGCAGCCATCGTGCCGCTGATCACAAACGCGACCTGCCATCCCCAAGCGAGCGATAGCCAGATTACGAGGGGCGGGGCGATCGCACCGCCGATCGAACTGCCTGTGGTGACCCAGCCGGCTGCGACGGATCGTTCCTTCGCCGGAAACCAAATGCCAAACGTCTTCACTGCGGATGGAATGGCCGCGGCTTCAGAAACTCCCAGCAAGGCCCGGAAAAGCGCCAGCGACAGCCAGCCGCCCGCCAATGCATGCAGTGCGCAGGCAGCCCCCCAAGCAACGGAAAAAAGAGAAAATCCGCGTCGAAGGCCAATGAAGTCGACGATGTAGCCCGCAAGAGGCTGCATGAACGCGTAGCAGAGGCCGAACGTTGCAACGATATAGGAATATTGTTGGGTCGAGAAATTCAGCTCATGCTGGAGCGTTGGGGCCAAGACGCCCAATATGTTTCGGTCGATGTAGTTGATCACGGTCCCGGTTGCGACCAGCGCCAACATGTACCAACGTAAGCCAGGCAATGCCTTCATGTTTCCTCTCCAAGAGTGACCTCTCCGGGTCATTCGTTTCCGTAGATGCCCGCGATGTCCTGCTACCATCGACGGAGGAACTCAGCGCTGAGGTAAAAATTGGCAGCGCACAGGGCGCAACGACCTTCACCCGCCGAAGCGCCACGGCCCAATTCGCGCTCGAATACGTCGCACGCCACCCCGATATCAGTTGTTTTCAGAGCACGGAGCAGTGACGTCCTTTTTGTCAGAGCAGGAAGTCGAATTCCGCGAATTTTGTCGCCTCGCGGAACGAGCCATCGATCACGGTTACTGCCGATGCTGCCGTAAGAAGCGCGCGTCTCCTTCTCTCGATTTTTCTTTGAAGGCGATGTTGCGCACGGTTGCTCTTTGAGCTCAAGTTACGCCAGTCATTCACGGCGTCCGCAGTCCCACGAAGTGAGACTAAAGCGCGATAGCTGGATGAATCGTCATCCCTCTTCAGGTTATTGTTTGAGCATGATCTTCGCGCAAAACGCGTTCCGCGTTTGTCGCAAGGGAAAACCGCTTCACACTTTGCGCTAACGCGGCCCTTCGGGCCGGATCGTGCTCTAGAAAATAAGCTTTGGCGTCATGCCCATCAGGCCGCGTCTACGTGCTGGCGGCTGAGCTAACGTGCAGTTCGCAGGATGTTGGCCATCCGGAGGAAATCGTGTCTCTGAGCAGAAACTTCGCCACCACATCGATCTGCTCGGATGCCATCAATGGCGGGACGTGTCCGCAATCGTCGAACTGAAAGACGTTGGCCACTCGATTGCGCTTGCGCATCTCGGCCGCGAGATCGAACGACAGCAGGTCCGAATTTATGCCGCGCAGCACCAGCACGGGCACGTTGATGGCTTCCCAATAGTCCCACAGGTTCAACGCCGCGAACCAGGGCAACCTGAAGCCCTTGGCGATAGCGGGATCGCATAGCAGCGCATAGCCCTGCCGGCCGTCATCCCAGCGGACGCTATGTTCGGTCAGGTGACGCCAGTGCTGATCGGCGAGCTTGCCGTAAGGCGCCAGCACCGTCCGGAAGTACGTCTCGGCATCCTCGATGGACTTGAACAGCGCCGGCATGTTGCCGATGTACTGGCCGATCCGTTGCAACCCCGTCGACGACACGAAGGGACCGATGTCGTTGATGACGAGCCTGCGCACGATGCTGCCGGAGAAACCGGCCATGATCATGCCGATCAGGCCGCCCAGCGAGGTCCCGACCCAATCCACCTCGGACACGCCGAGACGCGCGATCAACGCGTTCATGTCGGCGCAGTATTGCGGCAGCGTGTAGTGGTCGGGGTTGTCGATCCAGCCGCTGCGGCCTCGGCCCGGCAGGTCCGGGCAGATCACGCGACGGCCGGCAGCGACCAGCCGTGCCGCAAGATGATCGAAGTCCCGCCCCTGCCGCGTCAGCCCGTGAACGCAGACGATCGGCCTCTTGTCGTCGACGGGCCCCCAATCGGTGTACGCCAGCTGGTGGAAACCAGACGGCGAAAGGCCCTGCACGACACCCTGGCGATCAGGCCGAGGCTGCTGCGACCCGTCCCTTCGAACCCTCAATGCCGCCTCTTCCGAACCGTCAGACATCCCGCCTCTCCTGGCAAGTCACGACACGAACGCTTGCCGCGCACGGCGCCGACAACCCGTGAGCCAATTGACGTTCGTTCAACAACGCTACGATTTCCAGTTTTTGCGCATCTCTTCGAAATTGTCCGTCATGCGCTGCTTGATCAGGTTGAACACCTCGGCGTTGGACTTCGCCGTCATCTCGGCAAACTCGCGAGCGCTGGTCAGTGCCGCCTCGAACGACTTGGCCGCCAATTCGCGTCCCTGCTCGCCGGAAAGCTTCATGTCACGCATCATCGCCGCCGCGTGCTCCGATGCGGAGCGAAGAATTTCCAGCTGATGGCGCGACACCTCGGCCGCCGTTTCGTTCGACAGCTGAGCCGCCTTGGAGATGGCATCGATCGTGTTGCGCTGCCTCTCGAGCAATGCGGGCACGTCGACATCGGGCAATTTGAACGTCCGTGAGAGTTGCTCCATCTGCTCTTTCACGGCCTGAGCGATCTTGTCGGCGTCTGTCGTCATACATCTCTCCTTGAATATTCTACCTGTTCGCTGGATCGATCGATGCTTGAGAGCGTGCAAAGCGCTGTGCTTCGGCCTGCGTCTCGAAGATGTGCGGGGCGACGTGGCGCTCGGCGAGCCCTTCGCCCAGCTTCAGGCGCATGAAGGCGCTGGTGGTGTAGCGCGAGGCCGAGCTGTAGTAACGCTGCTCGAGATAAGCGATCATCGAGAAATAGGTGTCACTGACGCTCGGCTCCAGATGGAAGCCGTCGTAGTTTGCGACCAGCGCCACCGGCTTGCCGACGGCGCGACAGGCGCGCTCGACCTCGCGCCGGACCAGATCGACGTCCTCGACGGTCCTGACGTCAAAGCCCTCGAAATTGACGAACAGCGTGTTGCGCTCGGCATCATAGCCGATACGGTCGGCGAGACCCCGGCCGAGCAGCATGTGGGCGAGCCCCATCGGTCCCTCACGGAAGATGCGCGGGTCCATCGGGCGCACGTTGCGGATCTGCGGCTCGAAATCCATCTGACCGAGAATGTCGCGGTCGATGTCGATGCCGGGCGCCACCTCGATCAGCTCGACGCCGACCGGCGTCCGCTGCAGCACGCAGCGCTCGGTGACATAGAACACCGGCTGGCCGGTCTCGGCGGCATGCTCGCCGCTGAAGGTGATCTGCTCGACCGCGGAGATGAACTTCTTCGCGGAGCCTTCGCGCAGGACGTGCAGCGCGCCGTCCTCGACCGCGACCTTCAGGCCGCCGCTGGTGAAGGTGCCCGCGAACACCAGCTTCTTCGAGCTCTGCGAGATGTTGATGAAGCCGCCGGCGCCGGCAAGCCGCGCGCCGAAGCGGCTGACATTGACATTGCCCGCGCCATCCACCTGCGCCATGCCGAGGCAGGCCAGATCGAGCCCGCCGCCGTCATAGAAGTCGAACTGCTGGTTCTGGTGGATCACCGCGTCCGGATTGAGCGCGGTGCCGAAATTGAGCCCGCCCTGCGGCATGCCGCCGATGATGCCGGGCTCGGCGGTCAGGGTCAGGAATTTCAACATGTGCTCTTCGGCGGCAACCGCGGCGACGCCCTCGGGCATGCCGATGCCGAGATTGACGACGCCGCCCGGCGGCAGCTCGAAGGCGCAGCGCCGCGCGATGATCTTGCGCTCGTCGAGCTCCAGCGGCTTGACGCGGTCCATCGGCACGCGCTGGCGGCCGGAGAAGGCGTGGCTGTAGGTCGCGCCGTAGGTCTGGACGTGATTGGTGGGGTCGGCGACGACGACGCAGTCGACCAGGATGCCGGGTATCTGCACCTCGCGCGGGTTGAGCGAGTTGCTCGCCGCGATGCGTTCGACCTGGACGATGACGAAGCCGCGCGAATTCTTCGCCGCCATGGCCATCGCCAGATTGTCCAGCGTCAACGCCTCGCGCTCCATGGTGATGTTTCCGGCCGGATCGGCCGTGGTGCCGCGCAGCAGCGCCACGTTGACCGGAAAGGACTTGTAGCGCAGCCACTCCTCGTCATTGATCCGCATCAATTCGACGAGGTCTTCGGTGGTGCTCTCGTTGAGCTTGCCGCCCTGCAGGCGCGGATCGACGAAGGTCTTCAGACCCACCTTGGAGATCACGCCGGGACCGCGCGCGGCGATGTTGCGATAGAGATGGGAGATGCAGCCGAGCGGCAGATTATAGGCCTCGATCCGGTTGGCGAGCGCGAGCTCACCGAGCTTGGGTACCAGCGCCCAGTGACCGCCGACCACGCGCTTCAGAAGACCGTCATGGGCGAGCCGATTGAGGCCGCGGTCGGCGGCATCGCCGGGCGCGGCGGCGAACATCAGCGTCAGATCCGACGGATGGCGGGTCTCGCGAAACCGCTTCTCCAGCGCGATCAGGAGCTCGTCGGGGGTGCCGATGCCGACGAAGCCGGATGTGCAGACCGTGTCGCGATCGCGGATGATGGCGACAGCCTCGTCGGCGGAAACGATCTTGTCTTTGCTCATCATGCGAGTTCCCGGGTCATCGCGCTAGTCCCTGGCTGCCAGCCACGCCGATATGCCCTTGCTCAGCGATCCCTGCGACTTGCTCGACACGAACAGGCCGACATGGCCGCCGGGCAGCTCGATCTCCGAATAATCCTTGGTGCCGACATGCTCACCGAGCGCGCGCGAGCAGGTCGGCGGGATGATGTGGTCGTTCAGCGCAAACACGTTGAGCACCGGCGCGGTGAGCTTCGAAAGATCGACGCGCCGTCCCGACAGGACGAACTCGCCCTTCACCAGCTTGTTGTCCTGGTAGAGGTCCTTGAGCCACTGCTTGGCGGCCTCGCCCGGATGGGCCGGCCGGTCGGCAAGCCACTTCTCCATCCGCAGGAAGTTCATCAGCCTGGCTTCGTCGTCGAGGACGTCGATCAGGTCGACGTTGTATTTGGTCAGCGAGCGCATCGGCGTCATCAGGGAGAACACCGAGCTCATGAACTCGCCGGGCAGCCCGCCATAGGTATCGACGAGCTTGTCGACGTCTGCACGATCGAGGCTGCGGGTCCAAAGGTTGAGGAAGCCGTGATGGGTGTCGGGATCGTCGCGGTCGGCATGGAAGTCGATCGGCGTGATCGTCAGCACCAGACCCTTGACCTTGTCCGGATGCAGCGCGGCATAACAGGTCGTGAACACCCCGCCTTCGCAGATGCCGAGCAGCGTGATCCGGTCATGGCCAGTCTCGCGGCAGACCCGCTCCACCGCGGCGTGGATGTAGTCGTCAACGTAATCGTCAATCGTCAGCCAGCGCTCGGTGCGGTTGGGCTGGCCCCAATCGACCAGCCAGAGATCCAGCCCCTGGCGCAGCAGGCTGCGGACCAGCGAGCGGTCCTCCTGCAGGTCGGCCATGGTGTAGCGGCCGATCAGGCCATAGGCCAGCAGCACCGGCGTCCTGACCTTCTGCTCGGCGATGGGGGCGTAGCGAAACAGCTCGACCTTGTCGCGGCGCATGATGAGCGTCTTCGGCGTCGCGCCGACATCGACGTCATCGTCCCTGATGGTCGACAACAGCTTACCGGCCTTCAGCAGCTTGTCGGTCATCTCGGCGAACGGGCCGGTCCCGTTTGGCTGGTCGCTGCTCATGCCTCTCCCCGCGATCCCGCTTCACCCAAGCGCCGCTCCAGCGCCCGCACCTCACGCCTGAGCTCGGTGAGCTGGCGCGTCACCTCGTCGAAGTCGCGCTGGGTCGGGATGCCCAGCACGGCAGCGATGGTGTCGGCGATCTCGGATTGCCGCGCTCGGTATTCGGTCGCGGCCTGCAGCAATTGCTTCTGCGCGACCAGAAACTCCTCGGTGCGCTGGTTGGCGATCAGCTCCTCATTGGCAAGCTCGTTCCAGGCCCCAAGATGCTCGCGCCAGCCGGCGTCCTTGGCCTTTCCATCCGGTTGCCTTGCGCTGAACTGCTCCGCCGCGCGCATCCAGGGTTTTGCGGCCACCACTTGATAGGCCGCGAGCTTGCCTTGCAGGTCGCTCCAGGCCGCCGTCAGATGCGCGAGCTTGCGGTCGAAATCCAGCACGTCGGCAAGTCGCGGCCCCTTCGCCATCCGCTCAATGGCTTCAGCGAGGTCATTGCCGGCGGTCATGCCAAAACCGCTCTCGGCGGCGCGCTTCATGATGAAGGGCAGCATCGAGCTCGACCAGGTCTCGCCGATTCCGGCGGTGACGCCGGCCATCGCGCGCCAGGATTCCATCCATTGCGCGGCGAGCGGCCCAAACGGATTGGCCTGGCTCTCCTCAGCCATGGGAGGCCTGCACATAGCGGTTGCTGCCGTCGTCGAAGGCCGCGCTGTAGATCGCGTAGGCATCGTCCAGCGTCAGCTCCCTGGGATTGTTGACCAGGAGGCGCGTCTGCTTCATCGCATCCTCGGCAAGCTTCTTCAGATCGTCGCGGCCGATCCCGACGTCGGCGAGCGAGGGCGGCACCTTGCAGTCGCGACCGATCGAGGCCATCTCGTCGATGAAGGCCCGCGCCTTCTCCGCCTGACTGCCGCGTAGGCCGGGCTTCACGATCTCGGCCAGCTCCGCATAGAGCGGCTCGGCCGCTGCCAGGTTGAACTCGAGCACATGCCGCAGCACGAGCGCATTCGACAAACCATGGGGCACGTGGAAGATCGCGCCGATCGGATAGGCCAGCGCGTGAACGGCTGCCACGGGAGCATTCGCAAACGCCATGCCGGCGAGCATCGAGCCCAGCAGCATCTGCGAGCGGGCCTCGAGGTCTTTGCCATTCTCGCAGACGCGACGCACATTGGCCGACAGCAGCGCCAGCGCCTGCCGCGCGAGCTGGTCTGACATCGGGTTCTTCTTGACCTTGCTGGTGTAGGCCTCGATGGCGTGCACCATGGCGTCGATGCCGGTCGCCGCGGTGACGGCCGCCGGCAGGCCCAGCGTCAGTTCGGGATCGAGGATCGCCCAGTCCGGGATCAGGACCGGCGAGACCACGCCCTTCTTCTCCGTGGTCGGCGTGGTGACGATCGCGATCGGCGTCACCTCGGAGCCGGTGCCGGCCGTGGTCGGCACCAGCAGCAGCGGCAGGCGCTTTCCTTTGGCCAGCCCGACGCCATAGATGTCATCCAGGCGATCCGGCGTCTTGGCGAGGTAGGCGACGAGCTTTGCGGTATCGAGCGCGCTGCCGCCACCGATCGAGAGTACGAGCTCGATGTTGCCCGCCTGGCAGGCCGCGACCGCCGCTTCGACGACATGGGAGGGCGGATCGGCGACGACGTCGTCGAACACGCTGACCTCGATCCCGGCTTCGGCCAGCGAATCCTCGGCGCCCTTGGTCAGGCCTACGCCGCGCACGCCCTTGTCGGTCACCAGCATGACGCGGCGGGCACCATAGCTGGCGACGAGTTCGTCGATCTTCCGCGAGGCACCCGGCTCGAACAGGATGTTCGACGGCGACTGGAAGGTGAATTTTCCGATCATGTTCCCTCTCCTCTTCTCAATGGTGCCCGGACTCACGCTCGCCGATGCAGCACCACCATCTTTTCCTGTGTCATGTCGCGCATGGTGTAGGGGATGCCACCGACGCCGTAGCCCGCCTCGCGCCGTCCGGCGAACGGCATCCAGTCGGTCCGGAACGTGGTGGGGTCGTTGATCATGACCGCCGACGCATCGAGCCGCTCGCTGGCGCGCAGCGCGACGTCGATGTCCTCGCTGAACACGCAGGCCTGGAACGGTACCCGCAGCGAATTCGCCTGCGCGATCGCCTGGTCCAGATGCGCGTAACGATAGACGCACACGGCCGGACCGAACACCTCCTCGCGCGACACCCTTGCGTCGGCCGGCGGCTCCAGCAGGACCGTCGGCTGCATCGTGGTGGCCGACAGCCGCTCACCGCCGATCGCCCGCTGCGCGCCGGCCGCCACCGCCTCACCGATCCAGTCGGTGATGCGGTCGACCTCCTTGGGATTGATCAGGGGCCCGACCTCGGTCTCCAGCAAGGTCGGATCGCCGGTCCGCAGCTTGGCGACACGGGCGACCAGGCGCTCGGTGAAGGTCTTGAAGATGGCTTCGTGCACGAAGATGCGCTGGGTCGACACGCAGACCTGGCCGGCATGGTAGAAGCCGCCCTTCACCAGCGGCTCGATGATGCGATCGAGATCGGCGCTGCGATCGACGATCGCGGGTGCCACGCCGCCATGCTCGAGCGCCGAACGGGTGCCATGCGCGAGCTTGCTGTGCAGCCGCCAGCCGACGCTGGCCGAGCCGATGAAGCTCAGGAAGCTGATGCGGGGATCGCAGGCGAGCTGTTCGGCAAGCGCGTTGCCGCGCGGCATGAAGGTCTGGCACCAGGCCTCCGGCAGGCCGGCCTCATGCAGCAGCGCGACGAAATCACGGCAGCTCAGCGGCGTCGCGCTCGCCGGCTTGACGATGACGGGACAGCCGACCGCGACGGCCGGCGCCACCTGGTGCACGATCAGATTGAGCGGATGGTTGAAGGCGGAGATCGCGAACACGACACCGATCGGCTCGCGCGTCGTGAAGGCCCAGCGCTTGGCGGAGGCCGCCGTCAGTCCCATCGGGATCTCGCGTCCGGCAAAGGCCCGGAGCTCGTCGGCGGCGCAGTGCAGGCCGTCGATGGCCCGCGTCACCTCGATGATCGCGTCCGTCAGCGGCTTGCCGCCTTCGCGCGCGATCTGGCGCGCGAATTGGTCCCGCCGTCCGTCCAGAAGACCGGCAGCCCGCCGCAGCACCGCAATGCGCGCATGCGGCGCCAACCAGCCGTCGCGATCGCCGAGGACGCGCACCGCCGCCCCAAGCTTGGCTTCCATTGCCTCGACATCGTCGACCGGGACCTCGGCAAAGGCGACCCGGTCGAACGCTTGTACAACCTGTAGCATCATTCTCTCGTCAGGACGGCTCAACGCCGAGCTTGCGGTTGCGCAGCTCATCGACCAGCACGCGCGTGTTCTCGGAATAGTCGATGGCCACATCGACGAGATGGACGCCGCCGCCCTTGAAGGCCGCTTCCAGCGTCGGCAGCAGCCCGTCCACCGAGGTGACGCGCGAGCCCTTGGCGCCGTAGGACTCCGCATAGCGGACGAAGTCGGGATTGCCAAAGGAGAGGCCGAAGTCCGGGAAATTGTCGACCGCCTGCTTCCAGCGGATCATGCCGTAGGCACCGTCGTTGAGGATCAGCACGACCAGGTTGAGCTTGAGGCGGACCGCGGTCTCCAGCTCCTGGCTGTTCATCATGAAGCCGCCGTCGCCGCAGATCGCCATCACCCGGCGGTCCGGATAGAGCATCGCCGCCATCATCGCCGACGGCAGGCCGGCGCCCATGGTGGCGAGCGCGTTGTCGAGCAGCAGCGTGTTGGCGACATAGGTCCGGTAATTGCGCGCGAACCAGATCTTGTACATGCCGTTGTCGAGCGCGACGATGCCGTTCTCGGGGATCACCTGGCGGATGTCGTGCACCAGCCGCTGCGGCGTCACCGGCCAGCGGCTTTCCGTGGCGCGGTCGGAGATCCGGCCGAGAATGCCTTCGCGCAGCGGCAGCAGCGCCCTGGCGTTCGGCAGCCGGCCTTCGAGCCGATCGGCGAGCAGCTCGAGGCTCGGGCCGACGTCGCCCACCACCTCGGCATGCGGGAAATACACTTGTTCCACCGTTGCCGGCGTATAGCTGACATGGATCACCTGCGGCCCCTTCGGGCCCATGATGAAGGGCGGCTTCTCCACGGTGTCGTGGCCGATGGCGATGATCAGATCGGCCTGGTCGATCGCCTCATGCACATAGTCGCGTTCGGACAGCGCAGCCGTGCCCATGTAAAGGCTGGTGCCGCCGGGCACGGTGCCCTTGCCCATCTGGGTCGTGAAGAAGGGAATCCCGGTCCGCCGCACGAAGCCGGCGATGCCGAAGGTCGAGCGTGGCCGGCTGGCGGCCGCGGCCAGCATGATCAGCGGCTTCTTCGCTGTCAGGATCATCTCGGCCGCGCGGTCCAGGGCTGCGCGATGCGCCACCGGAATCTCGATCGGGTGGATCGGCACCATCGGCACCGGCTCGACCTCGTCGCCAGCGATGTCCTCAGGGAGCTCGAGCAGGACCGGGCCCGGACGCTCCTCCATCGCGACACGGAAGGCATCGCGCACCAATGTCGGAATGCTGGCGGCGCTGACGATCTGCCGGGACAGTTTTGTGAGCGGCTTCATCGACGCGACCACGTCGACGATCTGGAAGCGCGCCTGACGGCTGCTCATGATCGCCTTCTGGCCGGTGATCATCACCATCGGCATCGCGCCAAGATGCGCATAGGCCGCGCCGGTCGAGAAGTTCAGCGCGCCCGGACCGAGCGTCGAGATGCACACGCCGGGCCGTCCCGTCAGCCGGCCATGCGTCGCCGCCATGAACGCCGCCGCCTGCTCATGGCGGGTCAAGATCAGCTGGATCTTCGAATTCCGGAGCGACTCGACGACGTCGAGATTTTCCTCCCCCGGCACGCCGAAAATCCGGTCAACGCCCTCATGTTCCAATGCTGCGACCAACAGGTCAGAGCCCTTCGTCATCTTCCTCTCCTTGTTGCCGAGCACCGCAGTGCACCACGTAATCGCGCCAGGCTTCTCTTCCATCGGCTTTCAGTTTCTTGTTTCCTGCCGAACTATACGATGCGGGACGACAGTCCTGCCAATTGCAGGGTGGACCGTCATAAAGCTCGAAGGCCTTCCGTCTCAGATAGCGAGACTGCCGGGCCGGGAGTTCGCCTGATAACCCACCGATCGGAGATGTGCTGGCCTGGTGACCAGCGATCCGAACGGCCGCCTCATGCTCCCGTGACGATCAATGGCTCAGAGCGCTTCACCACATTCCATTCCCCGCCTTTGCAGAATCAGGTCACCAGGCGCTTGATCACCGCGCCCGCAAAATCCGCCGTCGAGACCTTGCCGCCGAGATCGGCGGTGCGAACATTGTCGACCTGCAGCGTCTGCTCGATCGCCGCGCGGAGCCGCGTCGCAAGATCGTCCCTGGCGACGTGCTTGAGCATCAACCCGGCCGCGAGCAGCAGAGCGAGCGGATTGGCAATCCCCTTCCCGGCGATATCAGGTGCCGAGCCGTGCACCGCCTCGAAGATCGCGGCCTTCTCGCCAATATTGGCGCCGGGCGCCATGCCCAGCCCGCCGACGAGGCCAGACATCTGATCGGACAGGATATCGCCGAACAGATTGGTCGTGACGATGACGTCGAACTGCCACGGGTTCATCACGAGCTGCATGGCGCAGGCATCGACAATGCGGTCATCCATCGCGATCCGCCCCTCATATTCTTTGGCGATCTCGCGGCCGGCTTGCAGGAACAGCCCGGTCAGCGCCTTCAGCACGTTGGCCTTGTGCACCACGGTGACCTTCTTGCGGCCGTGCGCGAGCGCGTATTCAAACGCGAAGCGGACGATGCGCCGTGCCTCCGCGTGCGTGTTGACGCCCGAGGAGATCGCAACCGCGTGCGGATCGTCACCGACGGCGATGAAGTGCTCGAACGCCACATAGAGGCCTTCGATGTTCTCGCGGATCAGGACGAGGTCGATGTCCTCGTAGCGACCGCCGGGCACCATCGTCTTCACTGGACGCAGATTGGCGTACAGCCCGAACTCCTCGCGCAGGCGGACGTTGACCGAGCGGAAGCCGCCACCCACCGGCGTCGTCAACGGCCCCTTCAATGCAAGCTTGGTGCGGCGGATGCTGTCGACCAGAGCTCCCGGCAGCGGATCGCCGGCGCTCTCGATCCCGGCCATGCCGCCCTGCTGCACGTCCCACTCGAACGGCGAACCCAGCGCATCGAGAATGCGCGTCACCGCTGCCGTGATCTCGGGACCGATCCCGTCACCGGGTATCAATGTCGCCGGAATTTTGCCTGCCATCTTCATTTCCTCTGTCTTGATCTTGCCTGAGAGACCGGCGGCGCGTCACGCCGCAAGCTGGCGCAGCACGTAAGGCAGGATGCCGCCGTGCTTGTAGTAGTTGAGCTCGTCGAGCGTATCGATGCGGCAGGTCAGCGGGACCTGCTTCGCCGTGCCGTCCGCCATCGCGATGTCGATCGTGATGCGCTGGCCCGGTGTGATGTCGGTGAGCCCCCTGATCGAGACCTGCTCGGCGCCGGTCAGGCCGAGGCTCTTCCATGACGTGCCTTCATCAAAGACAAACGGCAGGATGCCCATGCCCACCAGGTTGGAGCGATGGATGCGCTCGAAGCTTTGCGCGATCACCGCACGGACGCCAAGCAGTTTGGTACCCTTTGCCGCCCAGTCGCGCGAGGAGCCGTTGCCATATTCGACGCCGGCGAACACGACCAGCGGGACCTTGTCACGCTCGTAGCGCATCGCCGCATCGAAGATCGACATCCGCTCGCCGGACGGCTGATGCACGGCCCAGCCGCCTTCCGGCGTCGCGCCACCCTCGCCCGTCACGGCAAAATTCTTGATGCGGATGTTGGCGAAGGTGCCGCGCACCATCACCTCGTGATTGCCGCGCCGCGTGCCGTATTGATTGAAATCCTCCTGCCGGACCTGGCGGCCGCGCAGGAACTCTCCTGCCGGCGACGATAGCTTGATCGAGCCCGCCGGCGAGATGTGGTCGGTCGTGATCTTGTCGCCGAACAGACCGAGGATGCGCGCGCCGACGATGTCGCCGGTCGGCGCGGGCTTCATGGTGATGCTTTCAAAGTAAGGCGGGTTCTGCACGTAGGTCGACGACATGTTCCAGCGGTAGGTCAGGTCGGTCGCGACCTTGACCGCCTTCCAGTTGGCATCGCCCTCGAACACGTCGGCATACTTGGTCTCGAACATCGTACGCGTGACATTGTCGCGGATGAACTGTTCGATCTCGGCATTCGACGGCCAGATGTCCTCGAGGTAAACAGGCAGGCCGTCAGGGTTCTTGCCGAGGGGCTCATTGACGAGATCGACCTGGAGGGAGCCGGCGAGCGCGTAGGCCACCACGAGCGGTGGCGATGCGAGATAGTTTGCCTGCACGTCAGGCGAGATGCGGCCTTCGAAGTTGCGGTTGCCGGAGAGCACGGCTGCGCCGATCACACCATTGTCGTTAATCGATTTGGAAATCTCCTTCTGCAGCGGCCCGGAATTGCCGATACAGGTCGTGCAGCCGAAGCCCACGAGATAGAAGCCGAGAGCGTCGAGGTCCGCCTGCAGTCCGGACTTCGCAAGATACTCCGCCACCACCTGCGAGCCCGGCGCGAGCGAGGTCTTGACCCAGGGCTTCACGGTGAGGCCCTTGCGCACCGCATTGCGCGCCAGAAGCCCGGCGCCGATCAGCACCGACGGGTTGGAGGTATTGGTGCAGGAGGTGATCGCCGCGATGACGACATGGCCGTGGCCGAGCTTGAAATCCTTGCCTTCGACGGCGAACTGCCTTTCGGCCTGGCCCTGCTTGCTGTACTCGCCCTCGAGCGCGGTGACGAAGTTCGTTTTGGCGACGGACAGGCCAAGCCGGCCCTCGGGGCGCTTCGGTCCTGCGAGCGAGGGCACGACCTCTTCGAGATTGAGCTCCAGCGTGTCGGTGAACACCGGATCCGCCATGCCTGGCGTCCGGAACAGGCCCTGCGCCTTGGCATAGGCCTCCACCAGTGCGATGCGGTCGCTCGCGCGGCCGGAGAGATTGAGATAGTTCAGCGTCTCCCGGTCGACCGGGAAGAAGCCGCATGTTGCGCCATATTCCGGCGCCATGTTGGAAATGGTGGCGCGGTCGGCCAAGGTCATGTGATCGAGGCCGGGCCCGTAGAACTCCACGAATTTGCCGACCACGCCCTTCTTGCGCAGCATCTGAGTGACGGTGAGCACGAGGTCGGTCGCCAGTACGCCCTCGCGGAGCTTGCCGGACAGCTTGAAACCGATCACCTGCGGCACCAGCATCGACAGCGGCTGGCCGAGCATCGCGGCTTCGGCCTCGATGCCGCCGACACCCCAGCCGAGCACGGCCAAACCATTGGCCATGGTGGTGTGGCTGTCGGTGCCGACCAGCGTGTCCGGATAGGCGAAGGTCTTGCCGTCGCGCTCGGCGGTCCACACCGTCTGCGCCAGATATTCGAGATTGACCTGATGGCAGATGCCGGTACCGGGCGGCACCACGCGGAAATTGGCGAACGCACCCTGTCCCCATTTCAGGAAATTGTAGCGCTCACCGTTCTGCTCATATTCGCGGGTGACGTTGTCGTGCAGCGCCTGCGCATTGCCGAAATGATCGACCACGACGGAATGGTCGATCACGAGGTCGACCGGCACCAACGGATTGATCTTCGCGGGATCGCCGCCGAGCTTCTCCATGCCGTCACGCATCGCCGCGAGATCGACCACGGCGGGGACGCCGGTGAAATCCTGCATCAGCACGCGCGCCGGCCGAAAGCCGATCTCGGCCCCGGCTGATCCGCGGTCTTCGGTCCAGCGCGCGAGCGCCTCGATGTTGGCGCGCGTCACCGACTGGCCGTCCTCGAACCGCAGCAGATTCTCCAGCAGCACCTTCAGCGAGAACGGCAGGCGAGAGATGCCGGCAAGGCCGTTCTTCTCGGCGTCCGGCAGCGAGAAATAGGTGTAGGCCTGCCCGCCGACGACCAGTGTCATGCGGCATTTAAAACTGTCGAGACTGCTCATGGACGGTCGATCCTCTTGCGCGGATGATTTTTAAGGGAGACCCCTGCAATGCTCGGCTGCGCGATCATTTCATGTAGCCCATGATGATCAGCACCAAGGTGACGGTGACCGCGCCGCCGATGCGGGTCGCGATCTGCGCGAACGGCATCAACTGCATGCGGTTTGCGGCAGTGAGGATCGCGACGTCGCCGGTGCCGCCTTGACCGCTGTGGCAGGCGTTCACGATCGCGGTCTCGATCGGGTACATGTTCATGAAGCGACCGACGGCAAAGCCGGTCGCCATGATCGTGACCACCGTCGACGCGATGGTGATGATGTTGGCGAAGTGGAACGCCGCGACCAGCTTGTCCCATGGCGTCAGGGCGACACCGATCGCGAACAGCAGCGGATAGGTCATGTTGGTGCGGACGAATTCGTAGACCACCATTCCGCCCTGCTGCAGCTCCGGGGATACCGCGCGGCTGAGCTTGGCGAGCACTGCCAGGAACAGCATCGCCACCGGCGCCGGCAATCCGAACAGGTGATGACAGAGAACGCCGAGCAGATAGAGTGTGATCGCGGTCAAGCCTGCGGCTGCGATCGTGCTGACGCCGACATGTCCGACGCCCTGCTCGTTGCCGCCTTCCTCGTGCACGGCGTGGACGTCGAGCTCGTCCTCGCCATGCGGCTGCAGCCGGCCTTCGCCGGTCAGATGCGGATATTTCTTGCCGACGAAGTTGAGCGCGCCGGACAGCAGGATCGCGGTCAGGCTGCCCAGCATCACCGGCGGAAGGACCTCGGCGAACACCTCGCCCTGCGGCACGCCGGTCAATGCAGCATAGCCGATCGACAGCGGGATGGCGCCCTCGCCGACGCCGCCGGCCATGATCGGCACCACGACATAGAAGAAGGTGTGTTTTGCTCCGAGGCCGAGCGCGGTGCCGACCACGGTACCGACGATCGCCGCGGCGATCGAGCCGACGACGAGCGGTATGAAGATCTTCAGGAAGCCGCGGATCAGGACCTCGCGATCCATCGCGAAGATACTGCCGACGATGATCGAGGCGATGAAGAGGTAGAGGAAGTTGGTCGACTTGGTGAAGTCGATGATCGACTTCTCGACCTGCGGCGGGATCCAGTGATAGAACGCCAGCGCCGAGGGAATGAAGGTGGCGAAGATTGCGCCGGCGCCTATGCTGCGCAGCACCGGCAATCGCTTGCCGATCTCGGCGCAGGTGAAGCCGCCAAGCACAAGCACCGCGATCATGGTCGGTCCGTCCGACTTGATCTCGCCAGTATAGACCAGCGCACCGACGAGAACGATGAGAAGGAGATAAATCGGAATCGGGATGATCCCGATCCGGATGTCCGTCAGCCGCCACCATCCTTCGGGCCAGAACCGGCTCACGGCATTCGCCGAGTTAAGATGTTCCGATCCCGCTTCTCTCCCGCGATGCGGAACGATACCGTCTGCGTCCTGCGCTGACATGCTCGTATTCCTCCCAATGTTTTTATGTTCGCAAGGAGTAGTCGTTCGCCCACGCTCCACAATCGTGGGCGCGGTGCGAGGGTTTTCCGTGTCTTCTTGTTGAGGGCAGGATATGTCGCCGAACCTGTCAGCAACCTGTCACGCAGGGCCGCCCGCTCAATGCTCGCTCAGCGCGCCTTTCCAATCCCTGAGGAATCGACGGCGCTTTGCCTGGTCCTGATATGTCAGCAGGTCGATGCTCAATGCTATCGGCCGAAGGGCTTTTTCTGCATCCACGAAGCCCGGAATCGCCGGCTTCATGTCCTCACGAACCGATCCAAGGGAATGTCGGGCCAACAATGTCTGGCCGGCGCGCGACAACAGGAAATCGACGAAGCGCCTGGCCAGTTCGGGCTGCTCCGCAGATCGCGGGATGAGCGCAATTCGTGACAACAGCAGCGTGTAATCGCTCGGAAAGATGACACCCAGGTCCGGCTCACGCTTGGCGCGCTCAAGCGCGTATGAGCCGAGGACGTTATAGGCCAAGACGAGCTCGCCGGCACTCACGCGATCGATCATCGCTGCAGATGAGGTGTAGAGCTTGACCCCCGACTGCCCCATCGTCGTCACGAGCTTCCATGTCTCGGCGGTGACGCGCACGTCCTGGCTCAAGAACAGCAGGCCCGTTCCGCTGAGTTCGGGATCGTAGGTCGCGATCTTCCCGTGGAACACCGCCGGATGATCTATCAGCAGACGCGACAGTTCTGCGTGGTCCTTCGGCACCAGGTTGCCTCGAAGCAACCGCTTGTTGAAGACGATCACAACCGGCTCGGCCGTAATGCCGTAAGCGCGATCCTTCCATCGGGCCCAACCCGGGATGCCCTCGATCTCCGTGGAACGGTATTCGGACGCATATCCGTCATTGGCAAGCTTGATCTGGAGATCCATCGCTGAGCTCCAGGCGACATCGACAACCTGCCCGGAAGGCTTCGCGATCTCGTCGTACAGCTCGGTGGACGAGATCTTGGAGTACTGAACGCGAACTTCGGGATTGAGCTTCATGAACTCGGCAACGAGCTCGCTCGCCTCTGCGACGTCGGTGGTAGCCTTGACCACCAGACGGGCCCGCGTATCGCCGGAGCCAACCTTTCCGTCCGAGCCGGTATCCCCGGCGAGAGCTGCGGCGCACAGCAGGAACCATGCCGCAGACACCCGGAGGCCGACGAGCAGACGGTCTAGCGGCGACGCGTGATGGCGTGTTCTCATCGATGGTGCGCAATCTTTTGACCTCGGGATGCATCTGAACTTACATTGTGCCACTTGGCAACGCCCCCCACCCCTGCCCGAGGTTCGTCGTCTTGCGTATCCTGATCGTTGAGGATGACATGTCGCTGGTGAAGGGCCTCAAGAAGGCCCTGACGCAAAGCGGCGTCGCCGTCGATCACGAGGCGAGCGGTTCGGGGGCCATCGAGATTGCCCCGTCCGAGGCATATTCGCTCATCATACTCGATCTTGGCCTGCCGGATTTGCCGGGGCAGGAGGTGCTTCGCAGGCTGCGCAGCAATGGCTGCGAAGTGCCGATTCTGATTCTCACCGCGCTCGGGGAAATCAAGGACAAGGTCAGGTGCTTCAATCTCGGGGCCGACGACTATCTCACCAAGCCGTTCGACCTCGACGAGTTCGAGGCGCGGGTCAAGGCATTGGTGCGGCGCGGCAAGGGTCGTCTCGATCCGGTCCTGAAATGCGGGGCCCTGATGCTCGAGACCTCTTGTGCAACGGCGACGCTGGCCGGCAAGCCACTGGTTCTGCGCCGGCGTGAAGTCACCGTACTCGAAATCCTGATGTCACATGCCGGCCGGCTCGTGCGGAAGGATCGCCTGATTTCCGAGGTCTTCGGCTTCGACGAGCCCGTAGCCCCGAACGCGATTGAACTCTACATCGCTCGGTTGCGGCAGAAACTTGCTCCCGACGGCCCCATGATCAAGACGGTCCGAGGTCTCGGCTATCTCATGGAGGACAGGTGACACCGAAACGCGCACCGTCGCTGCGCCGCGCGCTTCTGCTCAACCTGCTTATTCCAACCAGCGCGTTGGCTGCTGCCCTTGCTCTTGCCGGCCTGGTGCTCATCAATCAGACCATCGAAACGGCCTACGACCGTGTACTCGACGGCTCGGTGAAAGCCATCGCCGAGCGGATTGCCGTGGAAGACGGAGAGATCTCCGTCGATCTTCCACAAGTCGCTCTTGGAATGCTCGAAACGCGAGCTAACGACAGCGTCTACTACAGCGTTTCGTACGAGCAGACGCCAGTCACCGGCTACCAGGACTTGCCGCGGGCTGATCCGGCCACCATCCCGGTCGGCACCATCAAGCATTTCGATGCTCACTACAAAGGCGCATCGGTTCGCGTTGCGGCCACGACTCAGGCCACCTATGGCAAGCCATCGCCGGTCCTGGTCCAAGTTGCCGAGACAACGAAGGCGCGGACCGCGGCGAAACGCGAGCTTCTCCTCCCTCTCATCGTGCTGGAAATCGGTATCATCGCGACAGCCGCGGCGCTGGGATGGTTTGCGGTCCGTCGCGGACTTGCGCCGCT
Organism: Bradyrhizobium sp. UFLA05-112; assembly: GCF_053572325.1. Classification (NCBI taxonomy): domain Bacteria; kingdom Pseudomonadati; phylum Pseudomonadota; class Alphaproteobacteria; order Hyphomicrobiales; family Nitrobacteraceae; genus Bradyrhizobium; species Bradyrhizobium sp. UFLA05-112. The sequence continues at coordinate 110,395 of NZ_JBANBK010000013.1, forward strand.
TGTGGATCTCGGACGTGAGATCGACTCCCGGCAATTCGGCGCCGGAACAGGTCTCCGCCGGCTGGAGCTCGAGAACATTCCCCATGAGGCGCATCCGCCCGTTCGGGCAATGAATGAGCTCTTCGCGCGGCTCGAGGCCGCGATCCAACTGATCCGTGATTTCATAGCCGACGCGTCGCACCAGATGAAGACGCCGCTCGCGTCACTGCGAGTCCATTTGGCGCTGCTGCAACGTGATGGGGGACACTTGCCGGACAACGTCGACACGATAGCCGAGATCGAACGATCTACCAAACATCTCGATCGGCTGGTCGCCCAGCTCATCGCGATGGCCCGCGCCGAGCAGGCCGCTGTCACTGAACCCGGCGTTCATGCCACGCCAGCCAATCTCGTTGCAAGCGCGAGCGAGGCAGTTGGAATGATGGCGCCATTTGCGGCAGCAAAGAACGTCGATCTGGCATTTGATCCCGCCGTTGAATGCGCGCTCGTCAGCATAGATTCCTCAATACTGCACGACATACTGACCAACCTGATCGACAACGCGATCAGGTACAATCGAGAAGGCGGTTCGGTCGTCGTCAGCGTGCTCGCACTCAGCGACGGATATGCGGTGAAGATCGCCGACGACGGGCCCGGCATAGTCGTCGAGCATCGGGAAAGGGTATTCGACCGCTTTTATCGTGTTCCAGCGGCCGATCGTCCGGCTGGTTCCGGGCTCGGGCTATCCATCGTCCGAACCTTGCTGCGACAGTGTCGCGGCGCGATCGAATTGGCGGACAATATCGACGGCTGCGGCCTGTCCGTTACCGTGACCTTCCCCGCCGGCCCAATGCCCTGACCAGACGGCCTTCGCCGGCGGACAAGTGGACATTGTCGTGCAGGAACCAGCGGTCATCGTACAGGTCGCCAAACAGAATCCGGCAAGACAGATCGAGCCGAAATTCACCATTGCAGAGTTCGACGTCGGCATCGGTATGCGCAAAGACGATACTTCGCTCGAGGACTTCGTCAACGACTGGGTTCGGACCAATCTCGCGAACGGTCGGCTCGACGACATCTTCAGGAAGTTTCACGGCATCGGACTGTCGCAAAGGATTTTGTCGATCAAGTCCTGAAACTCGAGATTTGGGGCTGTGTCGCGATAGGCGGAGCAGCAACAACAATCCGACGGTGCTCCCGATGAGCGATACGGCTTTACGAACGTTGATGACACACAATTGCGGCTCGACCGGCAACCGCGATACCTGCGGGCTGGCGATAATATCTTCATGATGAATGGGCATCAGCAAGCCTTCATTCGAGCTTGATGTTGGCGGCTTTGATGACTTGGCCCCACCGCTCATAATCTGCAGCCTGCTGCCGCGCGAGCACGTCAGGCGCGCCGCCGACAATCGTCACGCCGAGCTTGTCGAAGCGTGACATGACGGCGGGTTCTTTCAAGATGCGGTTGATCGCCTCGTTCAATCGTTGCACGATGGCCGCCGGCGTACCGGCCGGCGCGTAGATTCCCTGCCATTGTTCAACGACGAAGTCCTTGAAACCCAACTCGGTCATGATCGGGACCTTGGGCAAATCTTGCAGCCGATGCGCCGACGTCACGGCAAGGGCCCTGAGTGCGCCCGCCTGCACCTGCGGCAACGCAGCTGAAACGGGAAGGAAGGCGAAAGTGACCTGCCCTCCCATGACGTCCTGCATGGCCGGCGCGTCGCCCTTGTAAGGTACGTGGAGCATATTCACGCTCGCCTGCAAGCGTAGAAATTCTCCCTGCATCTGGAGGATTGTTCCGATCCCTCCCGATGCGAACGAGATCAGGTCGGGCTTTTCCTTGGCTGCCGCGACAATGTCCTGCACCGAGAGATATGGACTGCTCGCCGGGACCACGAGCAGGTGAGCGACCGTGCCGACCAGCACGATCGGCTCGTACGCCTTGCTCGGCTCGTACGGGAGCTGACGCATCAGATGCGGCACAATGGTCTGAGGCCCGATGGAAGTACCCAGCAGCGTGTAACCGTCCGGCGCCGCGCGGGCAACGAAGGCTCCACCAATTGTGCCCGTGGCACCCGGCTTGTTTTCCACGATGACGGGAACACCGAAAATGTCCGAGAGTCCCTGCGCCGTCGTGCGCGCGAGGATGTCGGTCGTCCCTCCAGGAGGATAAGGGACGACGTAGGTTATCAGCTTTGAAGGCCAGTTCGGCTCGGCGTTAGCGGCCAGCGCGATCGGCGACAACAAAGCCGCCAGGATCACGCTCCGTCGCGTTTGCCCATGCTTGTCGACGTCTCTCGTGTTCGGATAGGGGTCGCAATCAATGGCCATGAGCGCCTCTTGTCCCCGATTTCTTATCTGAGCGACTCCGCCGCCCCACGGTTAAGATGCACGACGACAGTCTTCCGTACGGGGGCCCCATGAGTCGCCCCCCGCGGCCGCTCAGCTCCCGCTTCCTCCCGAGACAGGTGGAAAGAAAACGTCCTGCCACTTGGTCGGCGCCGCTTTCAAAAGCCCTGCCCTGGCCATGAATGTTCCGAAGCTCATCACGCCCTGCGGCTGCACGCCCCATTCGCCCGTAACAGACTTCAGCATCAGTTCGGTTTCGTCGAGGGAGAGCGATGTCTTCTCCGCGTCGAGCGATATCTCGGCAGCCTGCCGTGGATTGGCTTTGATGAATGCACCGGCCTCGTCGATTGCCGCGACGATGGCCGCGGCGACCTCCGGGTTCTTCTTCACGAATCCGCCCGTGGTCGCGAGCAAGCCGCTCGTGACCTTCTCGCCCAGATACTCCGAGAAAAAGAACAGCCGATGAACCGACGGACTCTTCTCGACGATGTCGCTATAGGGATGCGGCGCTGCATAGCCGCTGATGGTGCCGCCGGTGACAAGGCCGGCAGTCGCATCGGGATGGGGCAATTGGATCATCATGGTGTCAAGGCGCCGGGCGTGCCCTTCGCCAAAAGCCTTCTCGGCCGCCATTCGCATCAGCAGGCCCTGTTGCCCGGTCGTCGAGGTGACGGCGATGCGGTCGGTCGACTTGAAGTCGGCAAGCGATTTGACCTCGGGCTTGTTGGTGTAAAGCCCGTTGTCGCCGGCAACGAGCGCCGCCAGACCGCGAATGTCGATCGAGCTGCGGGTCTTTTCCGCCGCGATCAGCATGCCCGGCAGGCCGTAGGCGCCGATATCGATGGAACCGCTGATCAGAGCGTCGTTGATCGCGGGTGCGCCGCTGATCTTCTGGATCTTCACCGTGACGTCGACGGCCCTCGCAGCCGCAATATGCTTCGCAAAGAGTCCCTGCCGGTCGGCGATGATGACCGGCAAATAGGCGTAGCCATATTGAATTGCGATGGTGACCGCTTTGGCGCCGGCGGCCCTTGCGGATGTCCAGCCCGCCGCCGCGACCATGGCGGCTCCGCCCATCAACGCCCGCCGCGAAAAGAAGGCTTGCATCTTTCCTCCAAATGTTATTTTTGAAACGCCGTTTCAAATTAGCTACCCGGCTCGCGTTCGCGAGTCAACGGGGCACGCGGAGGCGCGAGAAATCCAATTCCTTGGAGCCGCGCTCAACATAAAGGGAGGATAAGCTCATGATTGGATTTCGGATTTTGAAGCGTCGCCGCGCCGTGAGTGCCGACGTCGTCGAGCGGTTCCGCACCATACCTGTCGCCAATATCAGCGACTCCATGTCACGCATGACGGCCGGTGGGTCGCGCCTGCGACCGCTGCATCGCAGCGGCGTGATGACCGGACCCGCCGTGACCGTGAAGACCCGGCCGGGCGACAACCTGATGATCCACAAGGCGATCGACATCGCGGCACCAGGCGACGTGATCGTGGTTGACGGCGGCGGCGATCTCACCAATGCGCTGATCGGCGAAATGATGATCTCGCACGCTCAAAAACGTGGACTCGCCGGCTTCGTCATCAACGGCGCCGTGCGCGACTCCGCCTGGATTGCCGAGCATGATTTTCCGATGTTCGCAGCCGGTATCAGCCATCGCGGCCCGTACAAGGACGGTCCTGGTGAAATCAACGTCCCGATTGCCATCGACGGCATGGTGATCGAGCCGGGCGACCTCGTGATCGGCGACAATGACGGGCTGCTCTGCGTGCCCTTCGACCACACGGAAACGATCCATGCGGCCGCTGCCGCCAAGCACGCGGCCGAAGAAAATCAAATGGTTGCGATCGCCGAAGGTCGCAGTGATCGCAGCTGGATCGATGCCGCCCTCAAGCGGCTGGGATGCGAGATCGAGTCGTGAGCACGGCGGCAGCGCCGCACGTTCCGGTGCGACCGGACTGGCTGGCGCTCTGCCGAGAACAGGCCATCGAGCCTGAGTTACCGATCGTCGATGCCCATCACCATCTATGGGACCGGCCGGGGCAGCGATATCTGTTCGACGAGTTGCTGGCGGACACGCGAAGCGGGCACGACATCCGCGCCACCGTCTTCGTCCAGAGCCGATCGATGTATCGCGCGGGCCTGCCAGCGGACCTCCAACCCATAGGCGAGGTAGAATTCGCCAACGGTATTGCCGCACAGGCGGCCTGCGGGTTGTATGGCCGCGTCCGGGCCTGCGCCGCCATCGTCGGCTTTGCCGATTTGATGCTGGGGGACCGCGTCGACGCCGTGCTGGATGTGTTGTGTCGGGCCGGCGGCGACCGGTTTCGCGGCATCCGCAACCAAACCGCCTGGCATGCCGATGCCGACATCGTCTCAAATCCGGTACCGCCGAAACCTGGCCTGCTCACGCATCCACAGTTCATGGCGGGCGCATGCCGCCTGCCCTCATATCGCCTGACCCTGGACGTGTGGGCCTATCATACCCAGCTCGCCGAGTTCGCCGAGCTGGCGCGGTCCTGTCCCGATACCCTGATCGTGCTCGACCATCTCGGAGGTCCGCTGGGGATCGGCCGTTATCGGAATCGCCGCGAAGGGGTGTTTGCGGAATGGTCCGCGGACCTGAAGCTGCTCGCCGAGCTTCCCAACGTCATCGTCAAGCTCGGCGGACTTGCAATGCGCATCGGTGGATTTGATTTTCACGAGCAGCCCGAGCCACCATCATCGACCGCGCTCGCCCAGGCATGGGCCCCCTATGTAATGACCGCGATTGAACTGTTCGGACCCTCACGCTGCATGTTCGAGAGCAATTTCCCGGTCGACAAGGGCATGGTCAGCTATGTGTCGCTCTGGAATGCATTCAAGGTGATGACGAGGGAGTTGACGCCGTCGGAACGGCACGAACTGTTCTGCGGCACGGCGGTGCGAACCTATGGTCTTCCCGCCGTGGATCTCGAACTCTAACAACAAGGAGGTCGAAGCTGATGTTCTTTGCACCACCGCCCCACCTCGACACGGACGTGTTCACGCGCCTGCCCGATCGCTTCCGGAAGCCCCGCAACACGGCCTGGGCCGACGCCAATCGCGGCGGCCTCGCCATCGACAGCTTCCTGGAAGGGCCGTCCTTCGATCGCGAGGGACGGCTCTACGTCACTGACATCCCCTTCGGCAGAGTATTCCGCATCTCCACCGGCGGCGATTGGGAGCTGATCACGGAGTATGACGGCTGGCCCAACGGGCTGAAGATCCACAGCGACGGCCGCATCTTCATCACCGACTACAAGCGCGGCATCGTGCTGCCCGATCCCTCCTCGGGCGCCATTACGCCGTTCCTGGAAACGGCGGCATCGGAAGGCTTCAAGGGTGTCAACGACCTGGTGTTCGCGCCGAACGGCGACCTGTACTTCACCGATCAGGGCCAGACCGGCCTGCACGACCCAACGGGACGCGTCTACCGCCTGACCGCCGCCGGGCAATTGTCCTGCCTGCTCAACACCGTCCCAAGCCCCAACGGCATCGTCATCGATCCCGAGATGACGCACGTTCTGATCGCCGTTACTCGTGCCCAGCAGGTCTGGCGAATTCCGCTGGGACGCAGCGGCCTCACCACGAAGGTCGGCGTCTTTGCCCAGCTTCACGGGGGCCTTGGCGGCCCCGACGGCCTTGCCCTCGACGAAAATGGCGGCCTGCTGGTCGCCCATACCGGCTTTGGATCGGTCTGGCACCTGTCGAGGACCGCCGAGCCGCTGCGGCGGATCGTTTCCTGTGCGGGCATTTCAACGACAAATCTGGCGTTCGGCGGCCCATCCGGGCATGATCTGTTCATCACGGAATCGCAGACCGGCTCCATTCTGCGTGCCACGCTCGACGTCGCCGGCGCTCCGATGTACGCGCATCGGCGTTGAGCCAACCGGAATACCACGTGCTTCACATGATGGATCGAAAAGTCCGCGCCCGTCCGAAAGTCTCAGGCGTCGCTTCGGCCGATCGCCTCCTGACCGTCCTGACGGCGTTCAAGCGCGGCGACGATGCGCTCGAACTGACCGAACTCGCACAACGAACGGGCCTGGTCAAAAGCACCATCATGCGGCTGTGCGTATCGCTCGAGCGGTTCGGCCTGATCGAGCGGATTCCGGATGGGCGCTACCGGCTGGGGACGGAGATTGCCCGCCTGGGTTCGGTCTACCTCTCGTCATTCGCACTCGAGGCCCACGTGATGCCCGCCCTGGAAAAACTCGTGGCCATCTCCAGCGAGACCGCGTCGTTCTATATCCGACGGGGCGACCAGCGGCTCTGCCTCTTTCGGCTCGATTCGCCATTCCCCCTGCGCATGCACGTCCGTCCGGGCGACCTGCGCCCGATGGACAAGTCCTCCATCGCGCAAGTGCTGCAGAAGTTCGATCCGGCCCGCGGGAAACCCTCATCGGTCATCGAGGTTCCGATCTATACCAGCGGCGTGACCGATCCGCACGTCGCGTCACTGGCCATGCCGGTGTTCGGCGCCGGCGGGCGCCTACTCGGCGCGCTTGCCATCACGGGTCCGGCATCGCGCTGGACCCGGAAGCGGGCTGATGAAGCACGAAAAGCGCTGCGCGACGAGGCCGAAGTGCTTTCCGCGGCGCTCGGCGGCGCGCTCCAGACCTAAAGCGCGATGAGATTGTTTGAGCATGATCTCCGCGCAAACGCGTTCCGCGTTTGTCGCGAGGGAAAACAGCTCCACACTTTTCCGGGTCACGCTCTAACGTAATTCCCAAATTGCATTGGAACTTGTGCATCGACCGGCAGATTGGAACGACGTTTCATTTTCTGTTTTGCAACGTCGTTCTAAAATGCTAAATCGGGTTCGGGACGCAAGACGCGTTCGAACAAAAGAGGCGTTGAGAACGCCCGGGCCGCAGGGAGCGAGATGGCGATGGCGAGCAATGCCGCCGACGCAACGTGCAAGATACCCCCACAGTCGGGTTTCGACACGGCAGAGATGGCAACGGTTTCCAGGCGTCAGGCCCTGAAACTCGGTGTCGCCGCCGCCCTCGTCCCGTTCCTCGCGCGCCGAGCGAGCGCTGCGAGCATTGTCACGATCGCGATGCAGAACGGCATCGGCTATCTTCCGATCATCGTCGCAGATGCGCTTGGACTGTTCGACAAGAACGTTGCCGCGCAGGGGGCCGTCGGCACCAAGGTCGCGATCAAGAAGCTCAGCGGGGCGCCCGCGATCAACGACTCCCTGCTCAGCGGCAGCATCGAGATCGGCGCCTACGGCGCCCCGGGCCTGCTGGTCGCCTGGGAGAAGACCCGAAAGTCCTACAACATTCGCGGCCTCACTCCGCTTTCGATGGGTCGCTATTCGCTCTACACCTCAGATCCCGCCATCAAGACGGTCACGGACTTTCCGGCGACGAGCCGGATCGCCGTCACCGCCTTGAATTCACCGCAAGCCATCTTGCTCCGCATGGCGGGCGTGAAGGCGATGGGTGAAGCCGCAATCAAGCACTTCGATACGATGATGGTCGGTCTGCCGCACCCGGACGCGACCGCGATGATGCTGAGTGGATCAACCACGATCAACGGCTACTTCGCCAACGATCCCTTCATTACGGTGCTGGAGAAAACTCCAAAGCTCCACGTCGTCACGACATCGGACGAGATCCTCGGCCATCCCGCCACCAGCGGCCTGCTTGCAACGACGGGCAAATTTGTCGACGCCCAACCGCAAGCCGCGCGCGGAATCGTCGAGGCGATCCGCGAGGCTGAAGACTTCATCCGGGCAAATCCGGCCAAGGCGGGCGAGATCTACCTCAAGTCAGAACCCTTCGATATCTCCGGCGAAACGCTGACCGCGATGATCCGGGACAACAAATGGTCGACCGAACCGCACGGCATCATGGCTTATGCCAACTTCATGGCCAAGCTCGGGATGATCAAGACGGCGCCTGCCAAATGGCAAGACGTGTTCTTTGCACCGGTCGGCGACGGACCCGGCGACTGAGATTGCGATCCAGCACGCCGGTCAACCAGGGAAAGGAAAGCTGATGACAGCTCTGCCGGTCGAGCAAGCAAGACCCGACCCTACGATCACATTGGCCGAGCCACTGCTGTCGGTGCGAGATGTCACGCTGCAGTACAAGACGCGCGATCGGCTCGTCACCGCGACCTACCGGGCATCGTTCGACGTCCATCGCGAAGATCGCTTCATCCTGCTGGGTCCGTCCGGTTGCGGGAAATCCACCCTGCTCAAATGCGCTGCCGGCTTCATGAAGCCGACCGAAGGCACCATGACCATCGACGGCCATGCAATCGTGGGACCAGGCCCCGATCGCATGATGGTGTTCCAGGAATTCGATCAGTTGATGCCTTGGCTCACCGTTCTCGACAACGTGATGTTTCCGATGCGCCGCTCGGGCCGCTTTCCTAAGGAGGAAATTCGCGACCGGGCGCGGCGCGCCACCGTGAAAGTTGGACTGGAGCGCTTCCAGGACGTCCATCCCCACATGCTGTCCGGCGGCATGAAGCAGCGCGTCGCGATCGCGCGGGCGCTGGCCATGGAGCCGCGCATTCTGCTTATGGACGAGCCGTTCGCCGCGCTGGACGCCCTGACACGCCGCCGCATGCAGGAAGAACTGCTGGAGCTGTGGGAGGATGTCCGCTTCACCCTGCTGTTCGTGACACACTCGATCGAGGAAGCCATCATCCTCGGTTCGCGCATCCTGGTGCTGACACCGCATCCAGGCCAGGTCCGTGCCGAACTCGATGCCACCGCGTATGACTTTGGCCATCAGGGCGATGCCGCCTTCATGGCGTTCAACCGCAATATCCACAATATGCTGTTCGGAGACGAGGAGACCGCCCATGGCTGACTCCGCCATCCCCACGTGCGCGTCCTTGTCCCGTCCCGACATCGAGCGGACTCCCGCCGACATCAGCGAAATCGGCGACATCAGTCGTCCGATCGGCCCCGTCGAGGCCATCATGGCCGTCACCGCCATCCGGCGAGGGCTCGTGCTGCTGGTGCTGGCGATCATATGGGAGGTCTATGCGCGCTACATCGCCAATCCTCTGATGTTCCCCTCGCTGAGCGACACCCTGTCGGCATGGTCGGCCGATGTCATCGTCGGCAAGCTGCCGGCCTCCGCTGCGACATCGTTGCGGATCCTGGTGATCGGCTATGCGACGGCGATCGCGATCGCGGCCGTCATGACCACGCTCGCAGTTTCGACGCGGATCGGCACTGACGTGCTCGCGACGCTGACGGCGATGTTCAATCCACTGCCGGCGATCGCCATCCTGCCGCTGGCGCTGCTCTGGTTCGGGCTCGGCACGACCAGCATCGTGTTCGTGATCGTCCACTCCGTGCTGTGGGCGGTGTCGCTGAACACGTATACCGGTTTCCTCTCAGTCAGCCAGACCCAGCGCATGGCGGGCCGAAACTACGGGCTCGGCGGCCTGCGCATGGTGCTGTTCATCCTGATTCCTGCAGCGTTTCCCTCGATCCTCGCCGGCCTCAAGATCGGCTGGGCATTCGCCTGGCGAACCCTGATCGCGGCCGAACTGGTGTTCGGCGTTTCCGGTAATGCCGCCGGTCTCGGCTGGTACATCTTCGAGGCGCGCAACGCGCTGGAGACCGCCAACGTATTTGCCGGCCTGCTGACCGTGATCCTGATCGGTCTCGCAGTCGAAGGACTCGTTTTCCGCAGCGTCGAGGCCATGACAGTTCGCAAATGGGGCATGCAGAACCACTAGAGTCCCGTTCCGATTGCATCGCAACGGGACTTCAGATTCTTGTTTTGACGCGTTTTCTTCACGCGAACCGGCGTTCACTTCGCTGGAAAACGCTCTAGATGACTGGAGATCGGCAATGACGAGAGCAAGCCTGAGCCGTCGCGAGATCGTTCGCACAATGGCGGCCGCAAGCGTTGGGGCTTCACTGTCGCCGGTTGCGGCCGCTGCGCGGCAGGTCAAATGGTCGGGTGGCACGGAGCGACCAAAGATCCCGCTGCCGCCAGGCGCTGTCGATTGTCACCATCACATCTACGATGCGCGGTATCCAGCCGACCCCAAGGCGAGTTTGCGGCCCGCGGATGCGTTGATCTCCGACTATCGCGACCTCCAGGCGCGGGTCGGCATTGCGCGACATGTCATCGTGCAGCCGTCTACCTACGGCACGGACAACCGCCTTGTGCTGGAGTCGCTGAAGGAATTCGGCGCCTCGGCGCGCGGAATCGTGGTCGTGAAGGACGACATTGCGAACGCGGACCTCAAGTCCATGCACGACCTCGGCGTTCGCGGCGTGCGATTCAACCTCTCCTATCCTGCCGGCGCACCCGTGGAGATGATGCAGCCGCTTGCGGGGCGGACCGCAGCTTGGGGCTGGCACGTCCAGGTCGTCGCTGGCGCCGAGCGGATCGTCACTTACGCAGATCTCCTCCGCAATTTGCCCGTGCCGGTCGTGTTCGATCACATGGGACAGCTTCCCAGCGTCTCGCATCCCGCCTTCAGCGTCATCGCAAAGCTCCTGGAGCAGAGCAAGGCCTGGGTCAAACTGTCCGGCGCCTATACTTTCTCGAAGGTCGGTCCGCCGACCTACTCGGACGCTGCAGAGATCGCCAAGGGCTTTCTGAAACTCGCGCCGGAGCGGCTTGTATGGGGTACGGACTGGCCGCACCCCACCGCAGCCGAGAACGCCAAGCCCGATGATGCCCTATTGGTGGATCTTACGTCCGACTGGATCGGCAGCGATGCTTTGCGCAAACGCATCTTCGTCGAGAACCCGACCAACCTGTACGGCTTCTAGCGCGAGGGAGGAGCCGGTCCGCACGCGTTGTGGAAGGCGTCACTTCCAGGACGCAAGCGTTGCCTGAGCACATTCGTTCATGACGGTAAGCGCGCGCTGAACCGTCGCTTCCCCCAGCACGAACGGGTTGGGGCCATCGGCGGTTCGGGCCGCGAGCTTGGCAAGCGCGCCATCGAAATGCTCATGATTTGAGATGAACACGTCCACGCCCTGCTCCTTGGCGAGGCCGCGCGCTCGTGCCGTCGCATCGATGTAGGCCTGCATGCGTTCTGGCTTCTTTCCGAAGTTGAAGCCGGTTCCGCCCCACAACAGCGCGCGATGCTTCTGCGAGCCCGACCGGACGTCGAACAGCGGCGAAATGGTCCCCATCGTGTGGCCCGGCGTAATCAGAATGTCGATGGTCGCATCGCCGAGCGAGATCTTTTGTCCGTCAACGACCGAAATGTCCCGTTTGGGTGGCCTGCCCCAGAGTGGACTGTCGAATTCGAGCTTGGTCTCCATCATGGACCAATCGGCCTCGCTTGCGACGATGCGAGACTTGTATTTCTCCACGAAGTAGTTGGCGCCACCATAGTGGTCACCATGTCCGTGGGTGACGATGATGGTCTTGACCGCCGCTGGATCGAGGCCAAGCGCCTTCAAACCGCCTTCGACGATGCGCGCGGCTTCTTCCTCATTGTCCATCGCATCGATCAGAATGATACCGTCGGATGTGGTGATCGCCCAGCAGCTCACCCACGTGCTGCCGACGAAGTACAGATTGTCAAAGGCCTTTCCCGGCGGAGGCGCCGGGATCTTCATGAGCTGTTCGAGCGACACTGGAGGCGCCTTGTAGTCCGGATCCGCGGCGTTGCCGAGCACGAGGTAGGAGCCGAGATCGGATCCGGCGGCTTCCTTCGCAGCCGCCAAATGACGTGCAACGTCCGGCGAAGGGGTCGCGGCATAAGCAGCCGGCATGGCCGCGGCCAGACAGCACGCGCATCCAAATTTCAGGAAACTTCGCCTGCTTGCACCATCGGAGTTGCCCTCAGCGATCGAAAGCTGAGAGGGTTGTCGGAAAAGCGTCATTGCCGTACTCCCTGACTTGTTGGTTTTCCTGGGCTCAAACAGGACGTGTTGCAGACCGGGCTTCAGCGCGGGCCGTCCGAGAGTCACGTCATGACTTCGCTGTCGCCATCTCCGTCTCGCGCGCGGCGCCGCGCCCCAGCGAGAGGACGCAAACCACCGCCACAGCGCAAAGCAGCGCGAGCGGCAACATTCCGAGCACGAAGCTGCCGGTCCGCTCCTTGACGAGCCCGACTACGTTCACCATGAGGCCGCCGCCGATCAGGTTCGCAACCGCGTTGATGCCGGCGAGGCCGGCTGCGAGCGTGCTCGCCGAAAGCCAGCTCGACGAGAGCGCCCAGAACGGACCCTTGAAGGCATACGCACCGACCAGGCAGCAGGTGACCATGATGATGGTAGGCACGACCGCAGTCCCGGTCAGGCCCAAGGCGGTGAAGCCACCCGCCGCGAGCAGCAGTGGGATAGCCGTGTGCCAGCGCCGCTCGCCCGTCCTGTCCGAATGGCGTCCCCACAGCACCATGAGCACGGTCGCAATTCCGTAGGGAATTGCGTTGACGAACCCCGTCTGCAGGGTCGAGAGGCCGAACGACTTCAGGAGCTGCGGCTGCCAAACTGACAAGACGCTTCCCGTCGCGGACGCACCGGAGCACACCAGGGCCATCACGAGGAAGTATTTGTTGGTAGCAAGTTGCCACAATGACAGGTGCCCGACCGGCTTGCGCGTGGCCACTTCCGTTTCCATGCGCCCGATCAGCCAGTCGCGCTGCTCAGCGGTGAGCCAGGAGGCCTGCGCGGGCCTGTCGGTCAACACGAACAGGCACGCTACCCCCAACATCACAGTCGGCAATCCCTCGAGAATGAAGAGCCACTGCCATCCGCGCAGGCCGAGCGCACCGTCAAGTTCGAGCAACCCGACCGACAAAGGCGAGCCCAGGAAGGTCGCGAGCGGAATGGATACCGTGAAGGTCGCCAGGATGCGCGCCCGGTACAGCGAGGGAAGCCAGTAGGTCAGATAGAGGATCGCGCCGGGAAAGAAACCGGCCTCCGCAGCGCCCAGAATGAAACGCATGGCGTACAGCGAATATGGCCCGACGACGAAAGCCATGCACGCCGTCACCAACCCCCAGGTAATCATGATCCGGGCGATCCAGCGCCTGGCGCCGACCCTCTGTAGGGCCAGATTGCTGGGCACCTCGACGAGGAAATAGGAAACGAAAAACAGACTTGCCGCGAAGCCGAACATCGCGGGCGTAAGACCAAGATCCTTGTTCATCTGCAACGCAGCGAAGCCGACGTTTACGCGATCGAGCAACGCAAAGAAGTAGCAAGCCATCAGGAACGGAACGAGGCGCAGGAGAACCCTGCGCATCGTCACCTTCTCGATCCGGCCGGCGTCTGTCCGAACAATCGCCACGTCCGCCTCCCTGTTCGTATTGGATTTTGCCTTGGACCTATCCTGGTCCTATCCGGCCTTCGGCCTTATTTGGCCGCTTTGGTCTTCTGCGTCTTGGCCACGATCGCGTCGATCGCGATCTTGTAGTTCTCCGGGACGACGCCCTTGAAGTGCTCCTTGAGGCCCAGGCTGTCCTTCCAACGGAGCCGCGCCGCCGCTGCGCGTGCCATCAGCGGCTCGACGCCGGCATCTTCCACCGCCTCTGCGGCCATCTCGATCTCTTCCGATCGCCGCCTAGAATGAATGACGCCGGAGGGAGTCAGGCTCTCAACCGTATCCATGAACGGTCGGGTCAACGTCTTGGAGGCAGAAGCCAGCACCGCCTCGTCCAGGCCATAGGACCGTGCGGCCAAAACCATCTCATCGATCAGCGCCTCGGTGCCCTTGAGCAGCACCGAACGGAGGATCTTGATTCCGGAGGCGGTCCCGAGCTTCTCGCCCACATATTCGATGCTCATGCCCCAGGGCACGAGCAGCTCGATGACGCGTGGCGCCGCAGCACCGCTCGACAGCATCTGCATCGAATAACCATTCTTGGGCGTCCCCATGATGGAGCCATCACCGAGGATGGCGCCGGTCTTGGCCAGACGCTCGGCCACGCCGTATTTCACCTTCGGGGTGGCGGAGGCGAAATCGAGGAAGGTGTGACGGCGGTCGAGCACGGACGCGAACGCATCCGCGCTCGCAAGCGATGAGGAGCCCGGGGTCGCACTGAAGATCAGCTCGGCCGCATCCGCCAGTTCCTTGTTGGATTTGACGAGCGTGACGCCGGCCGCTTTCGCGCGGCTCTGGATCAGATCGGCATAAGGCCCGTCGAAAGCATATTTGTCATAGCAGAAGATCTGCTCCAGGCCGGCGCCGCGCAGCCCTTTGCCCAACGTGCTGCCGATCTCGCCATAGCCGACCAGGCCGAGGCGAAATTGCTGCTTTTGGCTCATTGTGTACTCCTTCGCTGAATTTTTTGAGGTCATGCGCGCGCCATCTTGGGAGAGGCGAACTTGCCATCCCGCAAGCTGACGCCGACGAACCAGATGAGGATGGCGGCGAGGACGAGGAATCCGGCCACCGAGATCAGCGCCCAGGAGAAGTTGCCGGTGGCCTGGCGGATTTCGCCGATGAGATAAGGGCCCACGAAACCACCGAGATTGCCGATCGAGACGATCAGTGCGAGTCCACCCGCGGCAGCGCTGCCGGTGAGGAAGCTCGACGGGATCGGCCAGAAGGTCGACTGGTAGCACATGATCCCGACGACGGCGCCGCAGAGTGCGATGATGGAGATCAAGGCCGACGATGTAGCATAGCCACACACGATCAGCGCCACTGCGCCCACGACCAGCGCGGATGCGACGAACCAGCTCCGCTCGCCGCCGCGATCCGACAGGCGCGCCCACAGCATCATGGCCACAGCACCGCAAACATAAGGCAGAGCAGCAAGAAAACCGATGGTCACGACGCTAAAGCCGAATCCTTTCAGGATCTGCGGCATCCACAAGCCGAGACCGACCGAACCGATGATTGCACAGAAGTTGATGCACGCGCATGCGAGCACCCGCCAATTGGTGAAAGCATCCCTCAATCTGGATGGATGCTTGGTGGCAATCGCCTCGCGCTCGCTGGCAATTAGCTTGATAAGCCACGCCCGCTCGTCGACGCTCAGCCATTTTGCCTGATCGGGCTTGTCCGTCAGTGTGAACAGGCAGACAAAGCCGAGGATGGTTGCGGGCAGACCTTCGATGATCAGAAGCCACTGCCAACCATGCAGGCCTCCGAGACCATTGAGTGTCAGCAGCATACTCGAAAGCGGTGCGCCGAGGATGTTCGCAATCGGGATACCGAGCAGGAACGCTGCCGTCGCCCTGCCCCTGACGCGCGCCGGAAACCAGTAGGTGAAATACAGAAACACACCCGGCGTGAAGCCGGCTTCGCCGAGCCCCAGCAGGAAGCGCATGAAGCCGAAGCTCGCGGGGCCGACGACGAAAGCCGTGCCGGCCGAGAGCAGACCCCAGGTGATCAAGATCCGTGCGATCCATTTGCGCGCGCCGATGGCCTGCAGGGCGAGATTGCTCGGCACCTCGGCCAGGAAATAACCGAAGAAGAAAAGGCCTGCGCTCCAGCCGAATTCGGACGGCGAGATACCGAGATCCTGGTTCATCGTCAGGCTGGCGACCCCGACGTTCACCCGATCGAGGTAGGCGACGATGTAGCAAAGCAGCAGAAACGGCACGATCCGCCAGATGACCTTCGAGAGGATCTTCTCCTGCTCGGGCGTAAGATTGGTGCCGGCTGAAACGGCGGTGACACCTGCCATTGAGTTTCCTCCAGATCGACCGTTGTTCCCCGGCCATGACGTCCCGATAACAAAAATAGAACGGCGTTGCAATAAATTTTAGAACGTCGTTTCATTTTGTAATTTGCCGGAGTGGTGCTTAGCTTCCTCGCGGTTACCTGGTGTTCCAATCAGATGGCCGGGCTCACGGCGGGCATTGACCGCGCGACATGGGACTTGAAAGAGACATGGGACTGGAAAGAATTGCAGGGCCCGATGATGTTGTCGTGGGCCCGACGCTCAGCCAATGCAGCGTGGCGTGCCAATCTGGCCGGCCGCCCGGTTCCTGGGGATGTCCCCGGAGATCCTACAGGGGACCTATCACCAGCATCACCCCGATTACCTGCAGGGAGCGGAATCCGCGATCAGCAAAAAGGGCCGGTATGTTGCGGTGGCCGAAAACGGTGGCCAGCTTGACCGAGGACCAAAATCAGAAGAAAAACTCTAATGATTTCTGGTCGGAGTGGCAGGATTCGAACCTGCGACCCCTGCGTCCCGAACGCAGTGCTCTACCGGGCTGAGCCACACTCCGACAAGAAGGCGGCTTATAGCGTCGGGTTCGGCACACCGCAAGCCGCCGATTTGAGGATTTTTGTCCCAGTGAAAACGGGCCTGACAACCCAGATTCTACCGGCCGGACCGGCCGCCACTGATGCCGCCGCGCGGGCGCTTGCGGCAGGCGGACTGGTCGCGTTCCCGACCGAGACAGTCTACGGGCTCGGTGCGGATGCCGCCAATGCGACGGCGATCGCCCATCTCTACGCCGCCAAGGGTCGCCCCGCCTTCAATCCGCTGATCGCTCATGTCGCCGACCTCGCGGCGGCGCGGCGCATCGGACGGTTCGATTCGTGCGCCATCCGGCTCGCAGAAGCTTTCTGGCCCGGGCCGCTGACCCTGGTGGTCCCGAAGACCGACGATTGCCCCGTCGCCGATCTTGCGACCGCGGGTCTCGACACGGTCGCGATCCGCATCCCCGCCCATCCCGTGGCGCAAGCGATCCTGCGCGCCTTCGGCGGGGCGGTGGTGGCGCCGTCGGCGAACATCTCCGGCCATGTCTCGCCGACGCTGGCTGCGCATGTCGAGAGCGATCTTGCGGAGCGGATCGACCTGATCGTCGACGGCGGGCCGGTCGAGGTCGGGGTCGAATCGACGATTCTCGGCTGCTTCGAGGCGCCGATGCTGCTTCGCCCCGGCGGATTGTCGCGCGAGAAAATCGAGGCCGTGCTGGGTGTGCCGCTGGCGCGGCCGCCGCAGGATGTCGAGAGCGACGACAGCCAGCCCCTCGCGCCGGGCATGCTGGCCTCGCACTACGCGCCGCGCGCCACCGTGCGGCTCAATGCGCATGATGTCGCGCCCGACGAGGCTCTACTCGCCTTCGGACCGGCCGTGCTGCCAGGCATCGAACACGCCGCCGGCGTCATGAATTTGTCAGCGAGCGGTGATCTCGATGAGGCCGCCGCCAACTTGTTCGGCTATCTTCGCGCCCTGGATGCGAAGAGTCCGGGCGGGATCGCTGTTATGCCGATCCCCGAGGAAGGACTCGGCGAAGCGATCAACGACCGGCTTCGGCGCGCAGCAGTGGCGCGGTAGCGCATGATCCGGACCCGGACGGCCGCGTTAGCGCAAAGTGTGTAGCGGTTTTCCGATAGGATCATGCGCAATAGAATAGATTGCGATGAAGAAAGAAGAAGAGATGAACGTCACGACACCTGCCATCCCCCCGCTTGCTCCCGAGCTGATCGAGAAATTTCGCAAGATCGTCGGCGCCAAATATGCCGTGACGGATCCTGCCGACATCGAGCCTTACCTCACCGAGGAGCGCAACCTATTCCACGGCCGCTCGCCGCTCGTGCTGAGGCCCGCGACGACTGCAGAAGTCTCCGCGATCTGTAAGCTCGCCTCCGAATACAAAATCGCGCTGGTGCCGCAGGGCGGCAACACCGGGCTCGTCGGCGGCCAGACGCCACACAATGGCGAGGTGGTGGTGTCGCTGCGCCGGCTGGACAAGATCCGCGAGATCGACACCGCCTCGAACACCATGACCTGCGAGGCCGGCGTGGTGCTGCAAATCGCGCAGCAGAAGGCAGCCGAGGTCGACCGACTGTTCCCGCTCTCGCTGGGCGCGGAGGGAAGCTGCACCATCGGCGGCAATCTCTCGACCAATGCCGGCGGCACCACCGCGCTCGCCTATGGCGTCGCGCGTGAGATGGCGCTGGGGCTCGAAGTCGTGCTGGCCGACGGGCGCGTGCTCAACGCGCTGTCGAAGCTGAAGAAGGACAACACCGGGTATAACCTGCATAACCTCTTCATCGGCGCCGAGGGCACGCTCGGCATCATCACCGCGGCGACGCTAAAACTGTTTCCGAAACCGCGGGCGATCGAGACTGCGTTCGTAGGGCTGAAGTCACCGGCAGAGGCGTTGAAGCTGTTGACCATCGCGCAGGGCGAAGCCTCGAACGCGCTGACGAGCTTTGAGCTGTTGGCGGAAATGGCGGTCGATTTCTCGATCCGCCACGGCATCGACGTGCGCGATCCGCTCGAGCAAAAGCATCTCTGGTACGTGCTGATGGAGGTGTCCTCGCCACGCGACGATGCGCGCGCGACGCTGGAATCGATCCTCACCCGAGCGATGGAGGCGGAGATTGTCGACGACGCCGTGATCGCCGCCAACCTGACTCAGCGCGCCGGCTTCTGGAAGCTGCGCGATGAGATGTCGGCGGCGCAGAAGCCGGAGGGTGGCTCGATCAAGCACGACATCTCCGTGCCCGTCGCAGCGGTGCCCGCCTTCATCGCGGAGGCCGATGCTGCGGTCGTCAAGCTGATCCCTGGCGCGCGACCGGTGCCGTTCGGCCATCTCGGCGACGGCAATCTGCATTACAATGTCAGCCAGCCGGTCGGGGCCAATGCCGCCGACTTCCTTGCCCGCTGGCACGACGTCAACACGGTGGTGTTCGAGATCGTGTTGCGCATGGGCGGCTCGATCTCGGCCGAGCATGGCATCGGCGTGCTCAAGCGCGACGAACTGCCCGACGTAAAGGACAAGACCGCCATCGAGCTCATGCGACAGGTCAAGGCGATGCTCGACCCCCTCCAGATCATGAACCCCGGTAAAGTGCTGTGAACCTGCCTGTCTCCCCTCTTCCGCTCGCGATCGATCAAATCGCGGATGCCGATGTCGAAAGCGTCGTTGCGCTGTGGCAGCGCTGCGGTCTGACACGGCCCTGGAACGATCCGCATGCCGATGTCGCGCTGGCGCGGCGCGAGGCGAATTCGACCGTGCTGATCGGGCGGTGCGGCGATGCGATCGTGGCCAGCGCGATGGTCGGCCATGACGGCCATCGCGGCTGGATCTATTACGTCGCGGTCGATCCCGATTGCCGCAAGCGAGGCTATGGCAGCATCATCATGGCTGCTGCCGAGGACTGGCTGCGACAGGCCGGCATCGCAAAACTTCAGCTCCTGGTCCGCCGCGAGAACACGCAGGCCGGCGCGTTCTACACTTCCCTCGGCTTCGAAGAGTCCACGTCGGTGATGTTCGCCAAATGGCTCGACGGCCGCGCCCCTACTCCTTGAGGCCTGCATGTCCGTTTCCGACCGCGTCCGTATCAAAGACGTTCGCCTGCTCTCGGACAAGAAATACATTCTGAAGGCGACGACCTTCGAGTGGCGTCGCAACGATGGGGAATGGCAGACGCAGGTGCGCGAGGTCTATGACCGCGGCAACGGTGCGGCGCTGTTGCCCTATAACCGCAAGCAGCGCACCGTCGTGCTGGTGCGGCAGTTCCGCTATCCTGCCTTCGTCAACGGCTATGACGACCTGCTGATCGAAGCCGCCGCCGGCATGCTCGACGATGCGGATCCCGAAGCGCGCATCCGCAGCGAGGCCGAGGAAGAGATCGGCTATCGCCTGCATGACGTCCACAAGGTGTTCGAGGCCTTCATGACCCCCGGGGCGGTCACGGAGAAGCTGCACTTCTTCGTTGCCGAATACGAGCCGGAGATGCGGATCAGTGACGGCGGTGGCCTTGCCGACGAAGGCGAGGAGATCGAGGTGCTGGAACTTTCGATCGACGAAGCGCTTGCGATGATCGCCGACGGCCGCATCGTGGACGCGAAGACGATCATGCTGCTGCAATATGCGGCGCTGCATGTTTTCAGGTAGCTAAGTCGACGCGCGCGATGTCCCTCTCCCACAAGGGGAGAGGGGGAAGCATCGCCAGCGCGGCGCCATCTTCAATTGCAAATCTGACCTGCGGAGACACGGTCGCTGTTGAGCAAATCGCCGACTATCTTTACTCTGTCCGCAATGAGAACGAGAGGAGACGCGGCCAATGTCAACTCCGCGCGACGATGAATTCGGCTTCGCGCCCGATTACGACGCTCCCGTCCCCTATATGCAGCGGACCCGCGACTACTACGCGGCGATCGGCTACACCACGCCGTATCGCTGGGCGCACTATGTCGACGCACCGTTCCAGCCGCTGAAGAAACCGCTGGCGCAATCGCGCGTGACGATCATCACGACGGCCGCGCCTTATGATCCGACCAAGGGCGACCAGGGACCGGGCGCGGCGTACAATGGTGGCGCAAAGTTCTTTGAGGTCTACGACGGCGACACCACGCAACCGCACGATTTGCGCATCTCGCACATCGGCTATGACCGCAAGCACACGAGCGCGACCGACAGCGGCACCTGGTTTCCGCTGCCGCAGCTCCTGAAGGCCTCTGCCGCGGGGCGCATCGGCGAGGTGAGCCAGCGCTTCTTCGGTGCGCCGACCAATCGCAGCCATCGCGTCACCCTCGACACCGACGCGCCGGAGATTCTGGCGCGCTGCCTCGCCGACAAGGTCGATGTCGCAGTCCTGGTACCGAACTGCCCGGTCTGCCACCAGACCACCGCGCTGGTCGCGCGGCATCTGGAGGCGGGCGGCATTCCAACCGTGATCATGGGCTGCGCCAAGGACATCGTCGAGCACGCCGCGGTGCCACGCTTCTTGTTCTCCGACTTCCCGCTCGGCAATTCCGCGGGCAAGCCGCATGACGTTGCCTCGCAGGCGCAAACCCTGGAACTCGCATTGAAGCTCCTCGAGTCCGCCAGCGGCCCGCGCACCACGATGCAATCGCCGCTGCGCTGGAGCGAGGATGCTTCCTGGAAGCTCGACTACAATAACGTCGCGCAGCTCTCGCCCGAAGAGCTTGCGCGGCGGCGCGCCGAGTTCGACAAGCAGAAGGAGATCGCGCGCGGCAACCGCGCGGCCTGACGGGAGACTCAGCCGTGACGAGGCCCTTCGAAGGCGTCAAGATCCTCGATTTCACACAAGTTCTGGCCGGCCCCTATGCGAGCTACCAGCTCGCGCTGCTGGGCGCCGACGTCATCAAGGTCGAGCGGCGCGAGGGCGAGGACATGCGCCGCACGCCGCTCAGCCGCGAATGGGCCGAACGCGGGCTCGCGCCGGCATTCCAGGCCATCAACGGCAACAAGCGCAGCCTGACGCTCGATCTGCAAAAGCCGGACGCGATCGCAATCGTGAGGAAGCTCGCCGCGCGGGTCGATGTCGTCATGGAGAACTTTCGCCCGGGCGTGATGGACAAGCTCGGCATCGGCTATGAGGCGCTGTCCGCGATCAATCCAAAGCTGATCTATTGCGCCGTGTCCGGCTTCGGCCAGACCGGCCCCGATCGGCTGCGCCCCGGCTATGACGGCAAGATGCAGGCGCTCTCTGGCATCATGGCAATCACCGGCCATCCCGAGACCGGGCCGACGCGCACGGGCTTTGCGGTGTGCGATGTGCTCTCGGGTGCGACCGCGGCGTTCGCCGTCTCCAGCGCGCTGTATCAGCGCGACCGGACGGCCAAGGGGCAGCTCGTCGACGTCTCCATGCTGGAGGCGACGCTGGCGTTCCTGTCGGGTCAGATTGCGGACTGGTCGGTCGCCGGCCATCGTCAGCAGCTCTCGGGCAACCAGGCGGTCAGCCGCAAGACCACCGCGAACCTGTTCAGCTGCGGCGACGGCTACATCCTGCTCGCGGTCAACAACGAGAAGCAGTATCGCGCATTGATGACGGCGCTCGACCGCGCGGACACGCTGAGCGATCCACGCTTCGCCGACTGGTTCTCCCGCAACGAGAATGAGCCTGCGCTGCGCGCGATCATCGAGGAGGCGCTGGCGACGAAGAGCCCGCGCGAATGGGAGACGATCTTGGAGGACGCCGGCGCGCCCTGCGCCAGCATCTGGACAATCGAGGAGATCATCGACCATCCGCAGATTGTGGCACGCGGCGCCATTCAGGAGCTCAACACGCCCTACGGCCGCCTGCGCTTCGCTGGCAGCGGATTCAAGCTCGCGCATGGTGGCGGCAAGCTCGACCGCATGGCGCCGGAGCTGGGCGCGGATACGGATGCAGTGCTGGAAGAGCTGGGTTTTGACGCAGCGGAGATCGCGGAGTTAAGGGCACGGGAGATTGTGTGAGAGTGGCGATGCCATAGCGTGGGCAAAGCGAAGCATGCCCACCATTGCGCATCGAGTAACCGGAGAGATGGTGGGCACGGCGCGTCGCGCCTTTGCCCACCCTACGACACCTGCAATCAGAACAATGAGCCCTGCCCGTCATCGGCTGGCGCTGCGGCTGCTTTTCGCGCCACCTTCTTCTTCGGCGCTTCCGTCTCCATCTCGTCGGCGCTGATCGGCAACAGCAACTGGTCGTCGTCATTGGCAACGCGGTTGACGCGTGTGGAGACCGGGTGCCAGGTGAATTCGCCAATGCGCGGGGCGGCCATCAGCGGCAGGATCGCATCGATCTCGTCGCCGCGACAGTCGAGCCAGCGTTCGAAATCCTGCGGCGAAATCGTCACCGGCACGCGGTCATGCAGCGCGGCGAGATCCTCGCTCGCCGCCGCCGTGACGATCGCGACCGTGTCGAGCTCCTCGCCGTTCGGCCCGACCCATGTCTCGAACACCGCGGCAAAACCGAGCGGCTGTCCGTCGGCGCGGTGGATGAAATAGGGCTGCTTGCGGCCGTCCACCGCTTTCCACTCGTAGTAACCGTCGGCCGGGATCAGGCCACGTCGCCTGCGAATCGCGTTCTTGAAGGCGGGCTTTTCCAGGACCGTCTCCGAGCGCGCGTTGATCAGCAACGTAAAACCACGGGGATCCTTCACCCAGGTCGGCAGCAATCCCCAGCGCATGAGCTGGAAACGGCGCGCACCCTTGTCGACCAGCACCACCGGAATCGGCTGCGTCGGGGCGACGTTGTACCGCGGCGGGAAATTCGGCTGCTCGAGATAGCCAAAGAGTTGCCGCAAAGCCGCCGGAGCCGAGGTTATGACAAAGCGTCCGCACATCCTTGAGGGCCTATATGGGGTCCGTTCAGCACCTTTTAACCCCCAACGTCAACACTGCGGCCGATGAGCTCAATGGTCGCCGAACCCGCGCGGACGCATGTAGTGACGGGCCCCGAGGCGGCAGCCTGGGCTGAGCGGCTGCGCGTGGCCAATATCAACCCGCGGACGGGGCTTGCCACCGACTATCTGAACCATTTCAATGAAGCCGTCATGCTGCTCGAAATGGTCCCGGACATGCCGGAATGCGCCGAAGACTTCTTGACCTGGACGCCGCTGTCCTATGCCGAGCATTTCACGGCCTCGAATTTCAAGGCGCGCGATCTTGCGATCGAGGCCTATGAGAAGGCCGCTCCCAACGTGCGCGCCCAGTTCGATCACATCACCGACACCATGACCTCGATCCTGACCGCGGTCGGCTCGGCCATGCGCGAGGTGGAGAAGGATGCCACGCGCGTCAAGCTTGCCGAGCAGGCCACTCTCTGGGTCAAGCCGCTCATCGCGGCCTGCGGCGGCATCATCAACGGCGGCGCGGAAGCCGACGTCGATACCATCATGTCGAACTGAGGCCGACACCGTGCAGCCGAGCCATCCCCAGCTCGCAGTGAGCGCCGCGATATTCCGCGACGGCGAGGTGCTGCTGGTTCGCCGCGCCCGCTCGCCGGCCGAGGGCTTCTATTCGCTGCCGGGCGGCCGGGTCGAATTCGGCGAATCGCTGCATCAGGCGCTGATTCGCGAGGTCGACGAGGAAACCGGGCTGGCGATCGACATCGTCGGTCTGGCCGGCTGGCGCGAGGTGCTGCCGTCCACGGCCGGTGCCGGCCACTACCTCATCATGTCCTTTGCGGCGCGCTGGACGGCCAGGGAGCCGGTTCTGAATGAGGAGCTGGACGATTTCCGCTGGCTTGCTCCCGACGCGCTGGGCAGCCTCGGCGACCTCAAGCTCACCGGTGGACTGGACGAAGTCATCCATGCCGCAAAGCGCCTGATCGGGGCCTGACGGCAAGAGTGGCTGCCTTGCGTCTGCCGACCTTAAGGGGCATACACGCCCCCGATGTCCAAGCGATTTCCGGCCGTTTTGGCCCTGTTTCTTGCCTGCGCCGTCCTGCCCGCCCGGGCTCAGGACGCGGCTGCGCCGTTCGACGGCGATTTGCAGCGGCTCGCGGAAATCCTCGGCGGCCTGCACTACCTGCGCGGCATCTGCGGGGCCAATGAAGGCAACAAATGGCGCAACGAGATGCAGGCGCTGATCGACGCCGAAACCCCCTCCGGCGAGCGCCGCACCCGCATGATCGCGGGCTTCAACCGTGGCTATAACGGTTTTCAACAGACCTACCGGAGCTGTACGCCGGCCGCGACGGTAGCGATCCGCCGCTACATCGAGGAAGGCTCGAAAATCTCGCGCGACCTCACGGCGCGTTACGCCAACTGAATTGCCATCGCCTTCAACTGCCAACCCTGATCCTGAGGAGCCTGCGGAGCAGGCGCGCGCCTCCTCCCATGAGGATTTTGCATTACCGGATGTGTCGCCGGAACAACTCATCCACATTGTTCACCTCCGTTAACCTTTCCTAAAGATGTGGCCTAGGCGGAGTTAATCTGCGTGCTACACCTCTCACGCAGCGCATCGATGGGGATCGCGCCTCCAGCCCGTTTCCGAGTGTCATGAGCATTCCAGTGTCCTTCGCCTCCGCCCGCGCGCCGCTGCCCGATCATGAGCAGAAGCAGGCTGCGCTCAGCTATCTCAACGAGGCCTGGGCGGAAGCGCGCCATGACGGCGTCGACGGCGATTGTCTCGCGCAGGCGAGCCTGTTCGCAGCGCTGGCTGAGCTCGTCGGCACCTATGGCGAGGATGCGGTGGCAAAATTCGTCGAGGGTTTTCCCGCCCGCATCCGCAATGGCGAATTCTCGATCGCACTCGCCAAGCAGTAGCTAAAAATCACCCCGCCAGAAGAGGCGGGGTGAAGTCTGCGGATGAATGACCTCACGAAAGGTCGCGATGGCTGCGCTCATGATCGCACGAATGCGCGCGTCACGAGATAAGCAATAGTCCGTAATGCGCCGGGAGTTTTTCCTGATATCGCGGGGGAAATGTCACTGCTCCACTCTGAGCGTCGCTTTCATGTTGGGATGGTAGCGGCAATAGTACTCCACCATCCCCGCCTTCTTCAGCACGAACGTCGCCGACTTCTTCGCCGGCAGGTTCACGTCGAAATCGCCATTCCTCGCCGTCGCAGTGTGGGCGAGGACGTCCTTGTTGACCCACTCGACGGTGTCACCAACCTTCGCCGAGACCTCGGCCGGCGAGATCTCGAGATTCTCCATCAAGATCTGTACGGTCGCGGCACGCGCCGGGACGATCATCGACGCGAGCACCATTGCGGTCATTGCCAACAGCCGTCCCGGCAGCATCTCCCGCCCCTATTTGAGCTCGGTCGCGACATGCTCGGCATGCTGCTCATGGCCCTGGAAAATCTTCAAACCCGTCTGCAAGAGGCCCTTCAGCTCCGCATTGTCCGCGGAGGGAATGAGCTGGGTCTCCAGGGCGCTGTTGACTGACTTGTGGTAGGCGACCTCGTTGTCGACATAGGCCTTGTCGAAGTCCGCACCTTTGAGCTTCGAAAGCTCGGCGAGCTTGTCGTTCGCCTGTTTCGTGAGCGTACGGCTGGTGTCGTTGTCTTCGGGTGTTACCTTCAGCTTCTTCACCAGCGCGAGTGCCTGCTTGTTCACCGCCTCATGATCGCGCACCATGTCCTGCGCGAATGCCTTTACGTCCTTGTTCTTGGCCTTCTTCAGCGCCTGCTTGGCGGCGTTGATGTCGATCACGCCGGCGGTGTAGGCGATATGGGCGATCTGCGGATCAGTGGGCTTTGCGCCTTGCGCCAGCGCAGGGCTGATCAAAAAAGCGATCGTGACGATCGCCGCGCTGCATCGGATGAACATGACTTGACACTCCTGTGGTGCCGGTTGCCCCCGGCATGTGACCTCACAGGCATTGGATGGAGAACCGCCGCGGACGTTCCCAAGAAAATTACACGCCGACGCCGAGCCGCTTCAGTACGGCTTCGGTCAGACGCTCGCAGCGCTGGCCGGCGAACGGGAACGCATCCATCACCACCGGCCCGATCTTCTTCTCGACATTTTCCCGCAGCATCGCGCGGGCGCGATGCAGCCGCGTCTTCACCGTCTCAGACTTGACGCCGAGCAGCTGCGCGGTCTCCTCGATGGTCATGCCCTCCATCACGCGCGCGATGAAGACCATGCGGAACACATCGGGCAGCTCATCGACCGCGTGCTCGACGACACGCTGGATTTCACGTTGGGCCATGGATTTTTCCGGATCGCCTGCGGCGGAGGACACGGGAAACTGGATGATCTGGGCTTCGAGTGTTGCCTCCGGCAGCGCACTGATCTCGACATGCACCTTCCGGCTTCTCACCCGGCCAAGCGCCTCGTTGATGGCAATGCGCGACAGCCAGGTCGACAGGCCGGATTCACCGCGAAAGCCGTCGAGGTGCGTGAACGCCCGAACATAGGTCTCCTGCACCACGTCCTCGGCCTCGCTGTCGTTGCGCAAGATGCCGCGGGCGAGCCGGTAGAGCCTGCGGTTATTGGCCTGCATGATCGCGCGCAGCGCGGCTTCATCGCGGACTCGGGCGCGCTCGACCAGTTCGGCCTCGGCCAGACCTGTGGCTTCCGATATTGCAGTGCGATGGATGGCGGTCACGGGCTCGTCTCCAGTTTTTCCGGACATTGGATGCAGGCCCGCCCAAAAGGTTCCCACCAATCTACCCTCAGCCCGTCTCGATTGGCAGCGCGGGATCCCTGGCCCATTCGCCCATGGAACCGTCATAGAGTGTGAGCTTGTCGTGACCGAGCTGCACCAGCAGGAAGAGATCGATCGTCGCCGAGATGCCGCCGCCGCAATAGCAGATGACGTTCTTGTCGCGCGTGACGCCTTGCGCAGCGAATTTCGTTTCGGCATCGGCAAGCGTGGTCAGCGTCTTGTCAGCAGGGTCGACCAGCGTCGCCGCCGGGACGTTGACGCTGCCGGGAACGCGACCGGGCCTTCCATAGCGGCTCGGCTCGAGACCGCGATGAAATTGCGGGCCGAGCGCATTGACGATGACGGTCGCGGGATTGCCGATCGCTGCCATCACCGTGGATTTGTCAACGAAGAAACCGGCACGCGGCGCGGCCTTGAAGGTTGCGGCCGGATATCCCTTCGGCGCACCCATCTCGACTGGCCGCCCCTCGGCCTTCCATTTGTCGAAACCGCCGTCGAGCACCTGTGCATCGACGCCGAGCGAGCGCAACATCCACCAGAATCGCGTCGCCCACATCATGGTGCCGATGCTGTAGAGCACGACAGTCTTGGAGGCATCGAGGCCGTGGCGGCCGAAGGCGGCCTCGAGCTGCACGGTCGCCGGCATCATGAAAAGCGGACGTGCGGAGGTGTCGGAGAACTCGCCTTGCAGATCGAGAAAATCGGCGCCAGGAATGTGGCCGGCCTCGAACGTCTTGTCGCCGGGCACGGCGATGTACGGCACGTCGCTGCCCTGCGGCACCGGCTCGTTGTAAGTCGTGCAATCGTAGATGCGCAGGTCGGGCTGGCCGAGCATGGCGGCGAGCTGCCCGGTGGTGACGAGGGATGTCGGCTGGGTCATCGAGTGCTCTCCCAAGTTCGGCTTGTGCATCGCGTAACACTGTCATTGCCCGCGAAAGCGGGCAATCCAGATGCTATGGGGTAAGCGGCGACTGGGGTAAGCGGCGGTGAGGGTGTGGACACCCCTCGAACGCCGTGATCACGCAATGGAGCAGCCCATGTCGCAATCGTTTGACGCCGGCAGGTCCCTCACCGCCTTCGAGCAGGATAGCACGTTGGTCGCAGTAATCGAGATGAGCCAGTCGAAGTGGCTGGTCGCGGCA